>NZ_JAAAHR010000117.1:0-30987 GCF_009908215.1 Nonomuraea sp. K271
ATCCTCGGTCTCGCCATCGCCACCCCCTGTGCCATGCCCTCTGGCCGGGCGAGGGCGGCTCAATCCGGCCTTTTCCCGATCAGGGCCGTCCGTTGCCCCTTTCCGGGAAGGTCAGGGCATCGGCAGCAGACCTTCGTGGTGGATCCGCCACGAAGCGGGGAAGCCGGGGGCGGGCGGACCGCCGTCCCAGCCCTTCGCCATGAGGGCGACCGCCGCCAGCAGGCCGCCGTTGCCCGGCAGGTAGACGGGCAGGGAGGCGGTCTGCCGGTTGTGGCCGTTCGGCAGGTGGGTGTTCTTGGCCACCGGCATCAGCAGGGCGTCCACGGCTGTGCGCGGCTCGCCGAGCCGGGTCGAGGTCATGGCGATGGCCGGATAGTCCCAGCCCCACGTGCTGTCCCAGTCCCAGGTCGCGAGCACGTCGCGCAGCGTCGCGCGCATGATCCCGGGGTCGATGAGCCGGGTGGGCGGGACGAAGCCGAGGGCGTACAGCATGGACGGGTGGTCGTCCCGCACGGTGTACGGCGGGGCGCCCATCGCGGCATAGACCCCGTCGCGCACCAGCGGGCGGGCCATGCCCGCGGCGACCTGCGCCCACGCCGGCTCGGGCGCCAGGCCCAGCATCCGCCGCCAGCGCTGGGCCACCTCCAGCGCCCATGACCAGTACGCGAGCTCGAACGTCGGGTCGGCGGCGCTCGCCCGCACGTCGGCGTACGACTCCTGGGCCGGGACCAGGGGCGGCCCCAGACCGTGCCCGCCGGGGCCCTTGGTCGCGAAGGCGGCCATGAACGTGGCCGTGCCGAGCACGACGTCGGCGTACTCGGCCAGCGCCCGGGAGCCGTTCGCGCGGCGGACCAGCTCGGCCAGGAAGATCGGATGCGGCTGCTGCCAGAGCAGGAACGGCCCGATCGGGCTGGGGCTCTCGCGCCCGTCGGGGCCCACCTGCTTGGGCCAGCGCACTCCCGGCAGGCCCTGCGCCCTGGCCGTCTCACGGGCGCGCGACAGGATGGAGGCGTACCAGCCGAGGCTGCGTTCGAGCAGGCCCGCCCGCCCCCACAGGGGGAAGTGGGCCGCGTGCCACCAGTGCATCTCCAGGTGGAAGCGGCCCCGCCAGCTGTTGGCCATCAGCCCGGTCTCGGCCGGAGGGGTGGAGCCGGCGCAGTGGATGGCGGTGAGGTACTGCGACAACACGACGCGGCGTTCCAGCTCGGGAGCCCGCGCGTCGTCGGCGCCGGACAGGTCCACCGCGCCACCGGTGCTCCAGAAGCGCGCCCAGTGACGGCCGCAGGCCGTCACTACCTCGCCGAAGCCGGGAAGCCCGCCGCCGGCGGGCGTGCCGGTGGAGGTGAACCCGATCACGAGTTCGGCGGCCGGCTCGGTGAAGGTGAGCAGCACCTCGTGCGGCCCGCCCGGCGCGGCCCGGCCGCCGCCGGTCATGGCCACCGCCACGTCGTACGCGGTGCCGTCGAGCACCCGCTGCACCGTGCACCCGCCCGGTGAGGGGCGCAGCGCCGAGGTGTGCGCGCCGGGGCGGGACCAGTCGGCCGCGTTCCCCCACGCCTGCGACCCGTACGGGAACGCCAGCCGCACGGCGAGACCGCCCGGGAAACCACCCACCAGCAGCGGCGACTCGACGCGCACGGCGAGCACGTCGCGCTCGGGATGGCAGGCGGTGGTCACCTGGATGGGCGTGCCGCGCAGCAGGTAGCGGCTGGTGATGACGCCGGTCCACAGGTCGAGCCGCTGGCGGATCCCGGTGAGGTCGCCGGGGGTCAGGGGCGGGCCGCCGGTCGCGGCGAACCCGATCCGGCCGAGGTCCAGCCGGTGCGGGTTGGCCCGCAGCCACCCCTCGGCGGCCGAGGCGGGCGACTCGCCGGAGGCGCCGAGCCCGCCCGCCATGTCCACGTACGGCACCGGCCCGCGCGGCGTGTCGTAGGTGCGGGCCGTCTCCGACAACTCGTACGAGCCGGGAACGCTGTGCCAGCCCCACGCGGACATGGTGGCCAGCAGCGTCCCCGGCTCCGCGGCGGTGCGGTCCTCGACCGGGTAGGCGTCCGGGAAGGTCTGCAACCCGGTGACGTCGACCGTGCAGCAGAACTCGCCGTTGCCCACCGACAGCGGCGACTCCGGCAGGACCCGCGTCACCTCGACCGCGTGCCGGCCGACGAGCGCACGGCGGTCGATCCCGGCTGCGGTCACTGCTGGATCGCCGTCCCGACCTGCTGGATGAAGTCGGCCGCCGCCTCGGCCGGCTTCTGCCGGCCGAACAGCACCTCGGCGTTGACCCGGTCGAGGATCTTGGGCGTGTCGGTGGAGCCCGCGGGCCCGATCACCAGCGGCGGTCCCGCCTTGGGCGTCAGGTCGTCGATGAACTCCGCCTGCGCCTTCTCCTCCTCGCCGAGCACGCTCGCGATGCCCTCCCGCACGTCGGAGTTGGCCGGGATGCCACGGTCGGCGAGAATGATCTTGCCGGCGTCGGCGCTGTTCACCAGGAAGTCCACGAACTTGGCCGCCTCCTCGGGATGCTCGCTCCTCGCGTTGATGCTGTAGATCTGGGACGCCTGCAGCCACATGCCGGGCTGGGTGGCGTCGCTCTCACCGGGCACCCGGATGAGCTTCAGCGGTGTGCCGGCGGCCTTGGTCAGCGCGGTGAGCTGGTTGCTCCAGTCGAACTGCATCGCCGCGAGGCCGCGGCCCATCAGCGTCTGCTCGGGGGCGGGCTGGGTGATGAGCTCGGCCGTCTGCGAGGCGGGCGGGCTCGCTCCGGCGTCACGCAGTTCGAGTGTCATCGTCCACCAGTCGACCAGCGTCTTGGCGCTGATGGCGACCTTGCCGTCGGCGGTGTAGAGCGCCTCGCCGCGCTGGCGTGAGTACGCGTCCAGCATGTCGCTCCTGGTGGGGTCGGCCAGCGCGAACGTGCCCTTGGGCAGCTTGCCGGACAGCTCCGTGGAAATGCGCTTGAAGTCGTCCCAGGTCCAGGTGTCGCCGTCGGGCACCTCCACTCCGGCCTTGTCGAACACGGCGGGGTTGATGACGGTGGCGATCGCGTTGACGCCGCTCGGCACGCCGTACTGGACACCGCCGAACTTGCCGTTGTCCAGCGCCGCCGTACCGATCTTGTCCGTCTTGAGGCTCACCTTCGACAGGTCGAGCAGCGCGCCGCGATCGCCGTACTCGCGGGGGTAGGCGCCGCCGAGCGTGATGACGTCGGGCGCGCGCCCGGCGGCCACCTCGGTGGCGAGCCGGTCGAAGTAGGAGTTGAAGTCGGTGTAGGAGCCCTTGACCGTGATGCCGGGGTTCTTCGCCTGGAACGCGTCGATCACCTTCTGGGTGGCGTCGGCCCGGTCGTTGTTGCCCCACCAGCCGAAGCGCAGCTCGACGGCGCCGTCCTCGCTCTCGGACGACCCGCCGCCGCAGGCGGACACCGCCAGCATGACGCCGGCCAGGCAGAGCGCCGCGAGCCTTCTGGACCTTCGTGACATCGGTCCTGTCCTTTCCCTGATAAGAAACGTGTCGATAGCCCGTGGGGTGACGCGCCGCGATCACTTGAAACCCGTGGTCGCGATGCCCTGGGTCAGGTAACGCTGACCGGCGAGGAAGAACCCGAAGATGGGCATCAGCCCGACGATGGACATGGCGAACAGCTCGCCCCAGGCCGTCTCGCCCTGGCCGTCCATGAACGACCGCAACGCCACCGGCATCGTCCACAACTCGGGATCGGTCAGGAAAATGAGCTGGCTGAAGAAGTCGTTCCAGGTCCAGATGAACGTGAACAGCGCCGAGGTCGCCAGCGCGGGAACCGACAGCGGGATGATGATCCGCCAGTAGATCCTGAAGTGGCCGCAGCCGTCGATGCGGGCCGCCTCGTCGAGCTCGCTGGGCAGGCCGCGGATGAACTGCACCATCAGGAAGATGAAAAACGCGTCGTGCGCCAGGAACTTCGGCACCACCAGCGGCAGGTTGGTGTTGATCCAGTCGAGCTGGGAGAACAGCACGTACTGCGGGACGATGAGCACGTGAATGGGCAACATCAGCGTCGCCAGCATCGCGGCGAAGAACAGGTTGCGGCCCCGGAACTTCAGCCGGGCGAAGGCGTAGGCCGCCAGCGAGCACGACAGCAGGTTGCCGGCCACCGCGAGGATCGCGATCACCGCGGAGTTCCACAGGTAATAGTGGAACGGGTGACTCAGCGCCCCCCAACCCTCGACGTAGTTGCCCAGGTCGAGCTCGGTCGGCCAGATCGAGGGGTCGCGGAAGATCGTCTCGGTGGGCTTGACGGAGCTCGACACCATCCACAGCAGCGGATAGAGCATCACCAGCCCGAAGCCGATGAGCAGCACGTGCTTCGGCAGCCGCCACGACCGGCGGCGGCGCGAAGGCCCCAGCTCAGTTGCCATAGAACACCCACCGTTTGGCGAAGAGGAAGTTGAGCCCGGTCAGGACGGCGATGATGGCCAGCAGCACCCACGCCATCGCGGAGGCGTAGCCCATGTCGAAGGAGCCGAAGCCGCGCTCGTACAGGTAGAGGGTGTAGAGCAGGGTGGCGTCGGACGGGCCGCCGCGCCCGCCGCTGATCACGAACGCCTGGGTGAAGCTCTGGAAGGCGCCGATCAGCTGCAGCACGAGGTTGAAGAAGATGATCGGCGTCAGCAGCGGGAGCGTGATGCGGAAGAACCTCGACACCGGGCCGGCGCCGTCGACCTCCGCCGCCTCGTAGTAGGAGTGCGGGATCTGGCGCAGCCCGGCCAGGAAGATCACCATCGGTGCGCCGAACGTCCAGGCGTTGAGCACGATGAGCGTGCCCAGGGCGAAGTCTGGGTGGGCGACCCAGCTGACGCCCTCGATGCCGGCCATCGCCAGCAACTGGTTGACCAGGCCGTCCTTGCCGAAGATCTGCCGCCACAGGATCGCGACGGACACGCTGCCCGCGAGCAGCGACGGCAGGTAGTAGACCGAACGGTAGAAGCTCAGCCCGCGCGCGCCCCGGTTGAGCAGCAGCGCCAGCGCCAGCGCCAGGACCAGCTGGACGGGCACGGACACGAACACGTAGACGAACGTGACCCCGAGCGACTTGTGCAGCCGCGGGTCGGCCAGCATCTGCCGGTAGTTGTCCAGCCCCAGCCACTCGGGCGGCTTGAGCAGGGTGTATTCGGTGAACGACAGGTAGAGGGAGGCCAGGATCGGCCCGACGGTGAACAGCGCCATGCCGGCGAACCACGGCGCCAGGAAGAGATAGCCGATGCGGTCGCGCGCGGGGCCGCTCGGCGAGGACCGCCGTCGCCGCCGCCTTCCGCGCGCGAGAGGGGGCTCTCGCTCGGGCGAGGCGATGGCCGGGGTCGAACGGTTGCTCATGGACCACCCTTCGCCGATCGCGCGGGGGACGCGCGTGTCGGGGCGACCGGGGTCGAGGTGCCCTCCGGCCAGTGAGTAACCAGTTTCTAACAGAGCCTGCAAAGGGTGTCAACGCTCGATGAGTCCAGCACTGAGCTGCGGCAACGCTGGACAGGGCTTTCTTGCCGACCACGTCGGCAAGCGGTTGCAGCTCGTTTGAGAAACCGGTATCTTGCGAGCGCGCCCGGTCGCGGGCGCGCTCGTCACGGTCCGGCGATTTAATGCATGCAGGCGGAAGCGCCGAAGCGTGCAGGGGGAGCGGATGAGGGCAGGCACCGGAGAGCGTGCAGAGGATCGCGACGAGCCGTCGTCCTCGGCCGGGTCGGGGGGCAGGCGCGGGCCACGGCCCGCGGGCGCGGCGACCATCAGCCGCGTCGCCGAGGCCGCCGGCGTCTCCCGCGCCACCGTGTCACGGGTGATGAACGGCTCCACCACCGTCAAGCCGGAGCTCGCCGCCCGCGTGCGCGCGGCCGCGCAGGCGCTCGACTACGAGCCCAGCGTCGCCGCCCGCAGCCTCGCGCTCGGCCGCACGGGCACGATCTCGCTCGTCGTCCCCGACCTGTCCAACCCGCTGTTCCAGGGCGTGCTGCGCGGGCTGAGCCGGGCGGCGGGCAAGGCCGGGCGCCAGCTGCTGGTGGCCGAGTCCAACGAGGACGCCGAGGAGGAGACGATCCTCGCGATCGAGGCGCGGCGCAATTCCGACGGGCTCGTGCTGGCCTCGCCCCGCGCCCCCGGCGAGCGGCTGCGCGAGCTCAGCGACCGCCTGGCGCCCTTCGTGCTCGTCTACCGCGAGGTTCCCGGCCTGGCGGCCCCGTCATTGTCGGTCGACAACGACGCGGGCGTCAACGAGCTCGTCGCCCACCTCACCGGCCTCGGCCATCGCCACCTGGCCTACCTGAGCGGACCGTCCGCCAGCTCCTCGCACGCCGCGCGGCTCGCCGCGCTGCGTGCCGCCGCGGCCGGCACCCCGGGGTTCACGCTGACGGAGCTGCCGTGCGGCTCGATGTTCGACGACGGCCACGCCACGGCCCGCCCGGTGCTGGAGTGCGGCGCGAGCGCGGTGGTGGCCTTCAACGACATGGTGGCCTCCGGCGCCCTCACTGGCCTGCACGAGCTGGGCGTACGGGTGCCGGGCGACGTGTCCGTCACCGGGTTCGACGACATCCCGTTCGCCCGCTACACCACTCCCCCGCTGACCACGGTCTCCATCCCGAAGAACGAGCTGGGCCGGCAGGCGTGGGAGCGGCTGTGGGCGCTGATGAACGGCGAGAGCGGCGGCTACAACGTGCGCTTCCAGCCCCGGCTGCTCATCCGCGACAGCACGGGGCCCGCGCCGTCCTAGGACGGAGAGCACATGGAGTGGATCAGCGTCCGCGGCGACCGGCTGGCCGGCGAGTCGGGCCGGAACGTCACGCTGGCCGGGGTCGGGCTCGGCGGCTGGATGAACATGGAGAACTTCATCACCGGAGGAGGGGTTCGCCTGGCTCGACCCCGTGATCGGCCTGTGCGCGGACGCCGGCCTCTACACCGTCCTCGACCCTGCACGCCCTCCCCGGCCGGCAGAACACGGCGCGAGCTGGGCGTTGTGGACGTACAAGGACATCGGGCTGCAGGGGCTCACGTACGCGCGCAAAGGACAGCGCGTACGTGCGCCGCGTCCAGCCCGTGCAGGAGAAGGAGGCCCGGCTCGGCGCCGACGCGTGGGGCGGCACCGACGCGCGCATCCGGCAGGTCATGGACCCCATCGAGGAACTGTTCGACAAGGAGTTCCCCTCCTTCGACCCGTTCCCGTGGGGGCGGCGCGCGTGGCCGCGGACGCTCGTGCGCAACATCATGCTGGCCGAGCCGATGGTCGGCGACTTCGGCCGGTGCTTCGAGGGGGTCGGCCCCGAGTAGGAGCCTCAGCCGAGCGCGCGGTCGAGGTTGAACGCGGCGCTGATCAGCGCCAGGTGGGTGAAGGCCTGCGGGAAGTTGCCCTGCTGCTCGCCGCTGCGGCTGATCTCCTCCGCGTACAGGCCCACGTGGTTGGCGTAGGTCAGCATCTTCTCGAACGCCAGCCGGCCCTCCTCCACGCGGCCCGCGCGCACGAGCGCCTCGACGTACCAGAACGAGCAGATGGAGAACGTGCCCTCCTCCCCGCGCAGGCCGTCCGGGCTGGCCTTGGGGTCGTAGCGGTAGACCAGCGAGTCGGACACCAGCTCGGCGGTGAGCGCGTCCAGGGTGGCCAGCCACTTCGGGTCGGTGGGCGAGACGAACTTGACCAGCGGCATCATGAGCACCGAGGCGTCGAGCACGTCGCCGTCCTCGTACTGCACGAAGGCCTCACGCTGCTCGGACCAGCCGCGGCGCATGAGCGTGCGGTAGATCGTGTCGCGGCTGTCCCGCCAGCGCGGGATGTCGGCGGGCAGGCCGCGCCGGTTGGCCATCCGCATGGCGCGCTCGATCGCCACCCAGCACATCAGCCGCGAGTAGAGGAAGTTCCTGCGCCCGCCGCGGGTCTCCCAGACGCCCTCGTCGGGCTGGTCCCAGTGGTCGCAGACCCAGTCCACCAGGCCGCACACCTCGTCCCAGTGGTCGCTGGAGATGGGCTGCCCCCACTTGTCGTAGAGGTAGACGGAGTCGATGAGCGCTCCGTAGATGTCGAGCTGGAGCTGGTCGGCGGCGGCGTTGCCGACCCGTACGGGTGCGGAGCCCTGGTGCCCCTCCAGGTGACCGAGCTCGCGTTCCGGCAGGTCGGTACGGCCGTCGATGCCGTACATGATCTGGAGCGGCCCCGAGGGGCCGTCGGCGCGCCGGGTGACGCGCCGGGTCAGGAAGTTCATGAACGCCTCGGCCTCGCCGGTGAAGCCCAGCCGGAGCAGGGCGTAGACGGCGAAGGCGGCGTCGCGCACCCAGAGGTAGCGGTAGTCCCAGTTGCGCTCGCCGCCGATCTGCTCGGGCAGGCTGGTCGTCGGCGCGGCGACGATCGCGCCCGTCGGCGCGTACGTGAGCAGCTTGAGGGTCAGCGCGGACCGGTGCACCATCTCCCGCCACCGGCCGCGGTAGCGGGAGGCGGACAACCACCGCCGCCAGAACGCCACCGTGGCGGCGAACTCGTCCTCGGCCTCGGCGTACGCGCACGCGCGCGGCAGCACGTCGCCGCCGATCTGGTCGAGCGCGAACACCTCCGACTCGCCCTCGTCGAGGGTGAAGGCGGCCGTGGCGTCCCGGTCGTCGCACGTGACCGGCACCGTGGCGGTCAGCGCGAGCGACAGGTCCTCCGACTCGAACAACACCATCCCGTCGTGCCGGCGTACGCGGTGCGGCTGCGCGCCGTACCCGAACCGGGGGGCGACCCGCGCGCGGAACGGGATCGACCCCCGTACGCAGATCACCCGCCGCATCAGCCGGTGGCGCCTGGCCTCGCCCGAGTCGCTGGTCACCGGCATGAAGTCCTGGATCTCGCCCACCCCGCCCTCGGTGAAGAACCGGGTGATCAGGACGTTGGTGTCGGGGAAGTAGAACTGTTTGGTCTTGGCGGGCACACTCGCGCCCAGCTCGAACGCTCCCCCTTTGCCGGCGTCGAGGATCGCGCCGAAGACGCTGGGCGAGTCGAAGGTCGGGCAGCAGTACCAGTCGATGGTGCCGTCGGTGCCCACCAGCGCCACGGTGCGCAGGTCGCCGATCAGGCCGTGCTCGGCGATCGGCAGGTAACGGCCGGGCCCCACCCGGCTCTCCTGATCGAATGTCTCGGCCATCGCAACCTCTCTCCGGCGTCGCGCTGTCCCTACCCACGGTGCGCCGCCGTCTCTCCCGGTCCGGAGGGAGGTCATGGGCGGGCCGGGTCCCGGCGGGGCTGCCCCGGTCGCGCCGGGTCGCGGTGCACACTGGCCCGATGGGAGTGCGGGTCCGGGTCGAGGGCGTGGTGCAGGGGGTGGGGTTCCGGCCGTTCGTGCACGGGCTGGCCACCCGGCTGGGGCTGGCGGGCCGGGTCGGCAACGACGCGCGCGGCGTCTTCGTCGAGCTGGACGGCGACCGCGACGGGATCGCCGAGTTCCTGACGCGGCTCGAACGCGACGCTCCCCCGCTGGCCGCGATCGAGCGGGTGACCGTCACCCGGGGCGGCCGCGCGGCCGCGTCCGGGGACGGGCGGTTCCTGATCGTGGCGAGCGAGCGCTCGGAAGCCCCGCGCACGCTGGTCTCGCCCGACATCGCGACGTGCGCCGACTGCCTGGCCGAGCTGGCCGACCCGGCCGACCGGCGCTACCGCTACCCCTTCGTCAACTGCGTCAACTGCGGGCCGCGGCTGACGATCACGCGCGCGTTGCCGTACGACCGGCCGCTGACCACGATGGCGGGTTTCGCCCTGTGCGAGGCCTGCCTGGCCGAGTACCATGACCCGGCCGACCGGCGCTTTCACGCCCAGCCCGTGTGCTGCCCGGCCTGCGGCCCGGCACTCGAACTGCTGGACGCGCGGGGCGCCCCGATCGCCGGCGGCGACGACGCCCTGACCGGCGCCGCCGGTGTGCTGCGCGAGGGCGGGGTGCTGGCGGTGAAGGGCCTCGGCGGCTACCACCTGGCGGTCGTGGCCACCGACGAGCGGGCCGCCGCGGAGTTGCGCCGGCGCAAGCGGCGGGCGGACAAACCGTTCGCGGTCATGGTGGCCGGCCCGGTGCAGGCGCGGCGGTTGTGCGAGGTGGACGCGGTCGCGCAGGCGCTCCTGACCGGCCGGGAACGTCCCATCGTGCTGCTGCCGCGCCGCACGGACGTCACCGGTGGCGTGGCGGGCGCGGTCGCGCCGGGGCGGGCGAACCTCGGGCTGATGTTGCCGTACACGCCGCTGCACCACCTGCTGCTCGCGGACACGGGCGCGCCGCTCGTGCTGACGAGCGCTAATCTCGCCGGCGAGCCGATCGAGTACGACGATCGCGCCGCCCTCGACCGGCTCGGCGGCATGGCGGACGCCTTCCTGACCCATGACCGGCCCATCCACCTGCGGGCCGACGACTCGGTGGCGCGGGTGTTCCGGGGCAGGGGCACGCTCCTGCGGCGCTCGCGCGGCCATGCCCCTGCCCCGTTCACGCTGGCGTGGGAGGCCTCCCGGCCGGTGCTCGGCTGCGGAGCGGCGCTGAAGAGCACGTTCTGCATGACGAGGGGGCGGCACGCCTTCGTCTCCCCGCACGTCGGCGACCTGGAGGGGTACGAGGCGCTGCGGGCGTACACGGCGGGAATCGAGCACTTCTCCGCCCTGCTCGGCGTACGTCCCGAGGTGGTCGCGCACGACCTGCACCCCGACTACCCGTCCACCCGGTACGCCCTCGGCCTGCCGGACGTGGAACCCGTCGCGGTGCAGCACCATCACGCGCACATCGCCTCCTGCCTGGCCGACAACGGCGAGCACGGCCGGGTGATCGGCGTGGCGTTCGACGGCCTCGGCCACGGCGACGACGGGACGTTGTGGGGCGGCGAGTTCCTCCTGGCCGACCTGGCCTCGTTCGAGCGGGCCGGACATCTGGCACCCGTCCCGATGCCGGGCGGCGAGACGGCCGTCAGGCAGCCGTGGCGGATGGCCGCCGCCTACCTGGCCGGTCTGGACGGTATGGACGGTATGGACGACAGTGCGGCGCGGGCGACCGCCGTGGCGCGGCGCGCAGGGGCCCGATGGGAGAGCGTGACGGCGCTGGCCAGGCGCGGCGGGCCGGCCGCGCCGCTGACCTCCAGCGCCGGACGCCTGTTCGACGCCGTGGCGGCGCTGGCCGGCGTCCGCGACACGATCACGTACGAGGGGCAGGCCGCGATCGAGCTGGAGCAGGTCGCCGACCTCGCGGAACGCGGCGCGTACCAGGCGGGCATCGCGCGGCGCGACGGCGTGCTCGTGGTCGCCGGCGGGGACCTGGTGCGGGCGGCGCTGGAGGACCTGGACAGGGGCGTGGGCCCGGCGGTGGTCTCCGCCCGCTTCCACAACGGTGTGCGCGAGCTCGTCGTGCGCTGCTGCCGGGCGCTGCGCGAGGAGACGGGGCTGACGACGGTGGCGCTGTCCGGAGGCGTGTTCCAGAACGTGCTGCTGGCCGAGCGCACGGTGGAGCGGCTGGAGTGCGACGGGTTCAGGGTGCTCACCCACGCGGGCGTTCCGGCCGGCGACGGCGGCATCAGCCTCGGCCAGGCAGTCGTCGCAGCCGCCCGCGAGCGGCTCCGCTAGCCGGGCGGGTTCCGCTTCCGCGCAGGTCAGCGAGGTTTCGGCCGGAAGCTGGGGCGGTATGTCCGCTACGTAGAGCAACAGTCCGGGCACATCACGAAACCGGGCCCGAACTCTGCATCCGGCCACGAAAGGGGCTTGGGCCATGACGACCACGCAGACACCGACAGGCCTGGACGAGCTTCACATCCTGTGGACCTCGGAGGGCATGAGCTGCGACGGCGACACCGTCTCCGTCACCGCCGCGTCGCTGCCGAGCCTGGAGGACGTGCTGCTCGGGCTCGTGCCGGGGCTGCCCAAGGTGCACCTGCACAACAAGGTGCTCGCGACGGAGGTGGGCGACGCCTTCATGGCCGCCTTCCACCAGGCCCATCACGACGAGCTCGGTCCGTTCATCCTCGTGGTCGAGGGGTCGATCCCCAACGAGCGGATCAACGGCGACGGCTTCTGGACGTCCATGGGCAACGACCCGGTCACCGGCGATCCCATCACGGTGAACGAGTGGATCGACCGGCTGGCTCCCAAGGCCTGGGCCGTCGTCGCCATCGGCACCTGCGCCACCTACGGCGGCATCCACGCCATGGCCGGCAACCCGACCGGCTGCATGGGGCTGGCCGACTATCTCGGCAAGGACTTCCGCTCGGCCGGCGGCCTGCCCATCGTCAACGTGCCCGGCTGCCCCGTGCAGCCCGACAACTTCATGGAGACGCTGACCTGGCTGCTCTACCAGGCGGCGGGCATGGCCCCCACCATCCCGCTCGACGACCTGCTGAGGCCCACCTGGCTGTTCGGCAAGACCGTGCACGAGGGCTGCGACCGGGGCGGCTACTACGAGCAGGGCGACTTCGCCCACGACTACAACTCCCCCAAGTGCCTGGTGCGCGTCGGCTGCTGGGGGCCGGTGGTCAACTGCAACGTCACCAAACGCGGCTGGATGGACGGCGTCGGCGGCTGCCCCAACGTGGGCGGCATCTGCATCGGCTGCACCATGCCCGGTTTCCCCGACAAGTTCATGCCGTTCATGGACGAACCTCCCGGCGGATCGGTGTCGGCGGCGTTCAGCGGCGCGTACGGCTCGCTGATCCGCAGGATGCGCTCGATCACGAACAACACGGCCAACAAGGAACCGAAGTGGCGTCACAACCGCCGCAGGCTGACGAGCGGGTACGACCCGCGCTGGGGAAACGGCTAAAGGGAGAGTGGCGAGGTGACAACCCGTACGGCGGGGGCCAAGCAGAGCGCGGGCGAGTCCCGCGAGCTGGTGGAGATGTCGTGGGACCCGATCACGAGGATCATCGGCAACCTGGGCATCTACACCAAGATCGACTTCAACAACCGCGAGGTCGTCGAGTGCAAGAGCACCTCGTCGTTGTTCCGCGGCTACAGCGTGTTCATGAAGGGCAAGGACCCGCGCGACGCGCACTTCATCACGAGCCGGATCTGCGGCATCTGCGGTGACAACCACGCGGTCTGCTCGATCTACGCCCAGAACATGGCGTACGGCGTCAAGCCCCCGCCGCTGGCCGAATGGATCATCAACCTGGGCGAAGCGGCCGAGTACATGTTCGACCACACCCTCTTCCAGGACAACCTGGTCTTCGTCGACTACTGCGAGCAGATGGTCAAGGAGACCAACCCCGGCCTGCTGCGCCGGGCGGAGTCCACGGAGGCGCCGAACGCGGGGCTGCACGGGTTCCGGACGATCGCCGACATCATGCGCGCCTTCAACCCGTTCAGCGGGGCGGTCTACAAGGAGGCCCTGCACGTCAGCAGGGTGACCAGGGAGATGTGCTGCCTGATGGAGGGCCGGCACGTGCACCCGTCGACGCTCTACCCGGGCGGCGTGGGCACGGTCGCGACGCCCCAGGTGTTCACCGACTACCTGGTGCGGCTGCTGCGGGTGCTCGACTTCCTGAAGAAGGCCGTCCCGATGAACGACGACCTGTTCGACTTCTTCTACGAGGCGCTGCCCGGCTACGAGGAGGTCGGCCGCCGGCGGGTGATGCTCGGCTGCTGGGGCTCCTTCCAGGATCCGGCGGCGGTCGACTACGACTACCGGAACATGAACGAGTGGGGCCGGCGGATGTTCGTCACGCCGGGCATCGTCCTGGACGGCGAGCTGCTGACCACCGACCTGGTCGACATCAACCTCGGCATCCGCATCCTGCTGGGCAGCTCCTACTACGACGACTGGCAGTCGGAGGAGACGTTCGTCACCCACGACCCGCTCGGCAACCCCGTGGACCAGCGCCACCCGTGGAACCAGACGACGCTGCCCAAACCGCAGAAACGCGACCTGGAACACGGCAACTACAGCTGGGTGATGAGCCCTCGCTGGTACGACCGGCGCACCGGCGACCACCTGGCGCTCGACACCGGCGGCGGCCCGCTGGCACGGTTGTGGTCGACGGCGCTCGCGGGCCTGGTCGACACCGGCACGGTGCGCGCCACGGGCCACAGCGTGGAGATCAACCTGCCCAAGAGCGGCTCCCTGCCGGAGATGCGGCTGGAGTGGAAGGTGCCACGCTGGGCCAACACCATCGAGCGCAACCGCGCCCGCGCCTACTTCGTCGCGTACGCGGCGGCGATGGCGGTGCACTTCCTGGAGCAGGCGCTGGGCGAGGTGCGGGCCGGCCGCACGCAGGTGTTCTCCGACTTCGACGTGCCGGACGAGGCGATCGGGTGCGGCTTCCACGAGGCGGTGCGCGGCGTGTTGTCACACCACATGGTGATCCGCGACGGCAAGATCGCCAACTACCACCCGTACCCGCCGACGCCGTGGAACGCCAGCCCGCGTGACATGTACGGCACGCCGGGGCCGTACGAGGACGCGGTGCAGGGGTTGCCGATCTTCGAGGAGAACGGGCCCGACTCGTTCAAGGGCATCGACATCATGCGTACGGTGCGCAGCTTCGACCCGTGCCTGCCGTGCGGCGTGCACATGTACCTCGGCGGCGGCAAGGAGCTCAAGCAGATGCACTCCCCCACTTTCGGCGCGAGCCTCGGCGGTTAGGAGCAGGCGCATGGACGACCGCATCGCGAGGATCGAGGTCATGCTCGACGAGGCCGGCCCTGACGCGGTCGAGCTCGTCAGGGAGCTGCTCGACCTGTACGGCGAGGGCCTGGGACGGGTCATGGCGGTGCTCGACGCCGAGCAGGCGGCGCGGCTGGCCGCCGACGCGTCGGTCGCGCCGCTCCTGCTGCTGCACGACCTGCATCCGCTGGACGTGCGGGCCCGCGTGGAGGCGGCCGTCGGCGGCTCCGCCGAACTGCTCGCCGTCGAGGACGACCTGGTCCGCCTGCGCGTACGGCCGGGCGGCTGCCGCTCGTCCGCCGAGACGGCGACGTCGGCCCTGCGGGAGGCCGTACGCGCCGCAGCCCCGGAGATCGAGCACGTCGACATCGAGGTCGAACGCGACGCGACGCCGCTGATCCCGGTCGAGAGCCTGGCCGTGCGCACCGGCTCGCGGGCGCCGTGACCGGCCTGCTGCGCCGGCTCGCCGCGCAGGCGCGCGAGCGGCGGCCGTCCCCCCGGGCGCAGGCGTGCGGGCTGTGCGGCGAGGCGCTGCCCGACGTGCACCGCCACCTGCTGGAGCTGCCGTCCCGCGAGCTGCGCTGCGCGTGCCGCGCCTGCCAGGTGCTGTTCGACCACGCGGCGGCCGGCGGGCCGGCATCGGGAGGCCGGCACGTCCTCGTGCCGGACCGGCGCCGGCGGATGAGCGGCTTCGTGCTTCCCGACCCGGTGTGGGCGCGGCTCGGCGTTCCTGTGCGCATGGCGTGCCTGGTGCGCGACTCGGCCTCCGGCGGGATCGTCGCGTTCTACCCGAGCCCGGCGGGGGCGGTGCGGGCGCCCGCCGACCAGGCGGCCTGGGACCTGATCGTGCGCGACAACCCGGTGCTCGCCGAGTTGCGCCAGGACGTGGAGGCCCTGCTCGTCGACCGCGACCGCGGCGCGTGGATGGTGCCGCTCGACGACTGTTACGCGCTCGCCGGGACGATCAGGGCCCGCTGGCGCGGGCTGACCGGCGGCCAGGAGGTGCGCGCGCACCTCGACACCTTCTTCACCGACCTCGACGACCGGTCCGTCACCGTACCGGCCACCGACGACAGCAGGAGCCCAGCGTGAGCAAGAAGCACCCGATCAGGACGGGCCACCCGGACGTGCGCCCCGACGCTCCCTCCCACGTCAAAGGCGTCAAGGAGGGCAACAGCCGCGGCAATTACGGCAAGCAGGAGGGCCACCTGCCCGACGGCCGGTCCACGGCCCGGCGCTCGACCGGCATCAACCCGCGCAAACACGACCCGATCGACCCTGACATGCCCAACCTGTCGCCCGCCTGATCACGATGCCACCGACAGCACCGGCCGTGCGGATCGAGGTCCACGGCGTCGAGCCGGCCGTACCCGCCGCGGCGCCCGCCCTGGACTTCCGGCTGCGCGTGCACGCCGACGCCCCCGTGCGCGCGCTCACGCTGGCCACGCAGCTGCGCATCGAGGCCGCCGCGCGCGACTACGACGAGGACGCGCGCGACCGGCTCCAGGGGTTGTTCGGCCCGCCCGAGACGTGGGGGCGCACCCTGTCCAGCCTGCTGTGGACGCGGACCGTCACCCACGTGCCCGCCTTCACCGGCAGCGCCCAGGCGACGCTCACCGTCGCGTGCACCTACGACTTCGACGTGGCCGCCGCCGCGTACCTGCACGGCCTGCCCGGCGGTGAGGTGCCGCTGCGCTTCCTGTTCACCGGCACCGTCTTCTACCTCGACGGCGACCGCCTGCAGGCGGCCTGCCTGCCGTGGGACACCGAGGCGGAGCACCTCATGCCGGTACGCGTGTGGAAGGACCTCATGGACCGCCACTTCCCGCGCACGGCCTGGATCCGGCTGGAGCGCGACACGTTCGACCGCCTGTACGCCCACCGGGTGCGGCACACCCTGCTCGGCTGGGACGACACGGTCAGATCGCTGCTGGAAACGAGCGGAGGCTGACCGCGCATGGACCCGCAGAAGGACCCGCAGAAGGACCCGGTCCGGCAGATCGCCCGCGCCGTGCTGTACGAGGGCTACCTGCTGTGGCCGTACCGCGAGTCGTCGCTGAAGAACCGGCACCGCTGGACGATCGGCGGCGTGCACCCGGAGGCGTACGGCCGGGCCCACGAGGGCGAGCGCTGGCTGATGCGTACCGAATGCCTCGTCGAAGCGGAGCCCGGCGACACCGTCGACGTGTGCGTACGTTTCCTGCACGTCGTCATCCGTGAGCCGGTCGCGGGCGGCCCCGGCCGCCGGTCCGGCGAGGAGGCGCGGGAGCGGGAGCTGTCCCTGCCGGGCCTCGTCGTGGACGAGCTGACGCGCGGGCCGGCCGTCACGGAGATCGCCCTGCCGGCGGGCCGCCGCACCGAGCCGCTCGACGCGCTCGACGAGCCGCTCGACGGGCCGCTCGACGGGCCGCTCGACGAGCCGCTCGACGGGCCGCTGAGCGTTGGTGGCGGGCGGGCGGGGATGGTGGTGCGCAGCTGGGAGGCACTGAGCGGCCGGATCGAGGTGAGCGCGCGGCGGCTGCGGCCCGATCTGTTCGTGCTCGCCGTCGAGGTGGTCAACACCACGCGCTGGGGTCCGGGAAGCCGCGCCGACGCGCTGCGCCGCACGCTGGTGTCCGCGCACACCGTGCTGCACGCGCCGCGGGCCCGGTTCGTCTCGCTCACGGATCCGCCGCCGGAACTGCGCGAGCACGCCGGAGCCTGCCGCAACGAGGGCGCCTGGCCGGTGCTGGCGGGACCGCCCGGCGACCGTCACACCGTCCTGGCCTCGCCGATCATCCTCTACGACCACCCGGAGATCGCGCCCGAGAGCCCCGGTGACCTGTTCGACAACACCGAGATCGACCAGCTGCTCACGCTGAGCGTGCTGGCGCTCAGCGACGGGGAGCGGCAGGAGATCCGCGACGGCGACCCGCGCGCCCGCGCGATCCTCGACCGCTGCACCTCGCTCGCCCCCGAGGACCTGATGCGTCTGCACGGCCTCATGCGCAGGACGGAGCCACGGGCATGAACGACTTCTGGACGCGGATGGCCGGGCGCGGCCCCGGCGAGGTGGTCGTGGACGGGACGGTGGTCGGCCCGGGCAGCCTGGTCCGGCTGCGGCCGCGCAACCGGACCGACGTCTTCGACCTCGTCCTCGGCGGCCAGGTGGCCGTGGTGGAGAGCGTCGAGCAGGACGACGCGGGCGCCCTGCACGTCGCGGTCACGCTCGCCGACGATCCCGGACGCGACCTGGGCGAGGCGCGGATGCCCGGGCACCGCTTCTTCTACTCCGCCGAGGAGATCGAGCCGCTGGGCGAGCACGAGGAGCGGCCCGGCGGCGCCCGGGTCCTGGTCGCCGGCATCGGCAACGTCTTCCTCGGCGACGACGGATTCGGCGTGGAGGTGGCCCGCCACCTGGCCGCCGGGCCCCCCGTGCCGGAAGCGGACGTCGTCGACTTCGGCATCCGGGGCATGGACCTGGCCTACGCGCTCCAGCGTGCGTACGCGGGCGTGATCTTCGTTGACGCCGCGCCGCGCGGCCACGCCCCCGGCACGCTCACCGTGCTCGAACCGGACCTGCCCGGCGACGCGCCCGCGGGCGGGCCCGTGGAGGGGCCCGTGGAAGGGCCCGTGGAAGGGCCCGTGGAAGGGCCCGTGGAAGGGCCCGTGGAAGGACACGGCATGGATCCGGTGAGTGTCCTGCGGCTGGCCCGGCGGATGGGCCGCCTGCCCGCTCGGGTGCGGGTCGTCTGCTGCGAGCCGGCGACCGTCGAGGAGGCGCTGTTCGAGCTCAGCGAGCCGGTGCACGCGATGGTCGGGGCGGCGGCCGGCCTCGTGAAGTGCCTGGTTATGGAAATGATTGCGGAAAACGCCGGGCCGGGTTCCCGCGATCCGCTCCCACGGTGAGGTGATGTGAGATGTCGAAGAAGCGTCTGGTGAAGCTGGTCGCGCTCGGCGGGCTGGTGGCGGTCGTCGTCCACCAGTGGCCGGAGATCCACCGGTACATGAAGATCAAACGAATGTAGGGCGGCATGCACGAGATCGGGATGTGCGAGGGCCTCGTCGAGCTGATCGAGCGGCGGGCGGCGGGCAGGCGGGTCGCGTCCGCCCGGGTGCGGGTGGGCGCCCGCCACGCCGTCGTGGACGACGCCTTCGGGCAGGCGTTCACGCTCGCCGCGGCCGGTGGCACCGCCCAGGACGCCGTGGTGGAGCTGATCATCACGCCGATGACGGTCGGCTGCCGCGCGTGCGGCTGCCGTACCGAGTCGGTCGATCCGCTGGCGGCCTGCCCGCTCTGCGGCGACGAGGGCGTCGACCTCACCGGCGGTGACGAGCTGGTCCTGGAGTCGGTCACCTTCGGCGAGGAGGCGGCCGATGTGTCTCGGCATCCCGGGTGAGCTGGTCGAGTTCGGCCAGGAGCACGAGGACCTCGCCGTCGTCGACGTGAGCGGCGTGCGCCGGCGCGTCCACGTGGGCCTGCTGGCCGACGAGGGACTGCGGCCCGGCGACTGGGTGCTCGTGCACGTCGGGTTCGCGCTGTCGAAGATCTCCGAGCGGGAGGCGCAGGCGGTGCTCGACTACCTGCAGGGGCTGGGACAGCCGTACGAGGACGAACTGGACGCGCTGCGCGGCTCCGACATCGTGTAGCCGGGAAGACCATGGGAGAGAGCGATGCGGTTCGTCGATGAGTACCGCGACGCGGGCCGGGCGCGGGCGCTGGCCGGGCGGATCGCCGAGAGCTGCCGGCCGGGGCGCCGGTACACGTTCATGGAGGTGTGCGGCGGGCACACCCACACCATCTACAAGCACGGCCTGGAGGATCACCTGCCGTCCGAGGTGAGCCTCGTGCACGGCCCCGGCTGCCCGGTCTGCGTGATCCCGATGGGCCGGGTGGACGACGCGATCCACATCGCCCGGCAGCCGGACGTGATCATGACGTCGTTCGGCGACATGATGCGGGTGCCGGGTGGTTCCGGTTCGTTCCTGGATGCCAAGGCCGCGGGGGCCGACATCCGGATGGTGTACTCCCCGCTCGACGCGCTGAAGATCGCGCGGGCCAACCCGGACCGGCGGGTCGTGTTCATGGCCATCGGCTTCGAGACCACCGCACCCTCCACCGCCATGACCGTGTTGCGGGCCGCGGCCGAGGGCCTCGGCAACTTCTCCGTCTTCTGCAACCACGTCATGATCATCCCGGCGGTCAAGGCCATCCTCGACTCGCCCGACCTGCGCCTCGACGGGTTCATCGGCCCCGGTCACGTGTCGGCGGTGATCGGCTGCCGGCCGTACGAGTTCATCGCCCGCGACTACCGCAAGCCGCTGGTGGTGACCGGGTTCGAGCCGCTCGACATCCTCACCTCGGTGCACATGCTCCTCGGGCAGCTCGCCGAGGGCCGCTGCGAGGTGGAGAACCAGTACGCCCGCGTGGTGCCTTGGGACGGCAACCGCATAGCGCTCTCGGCCATGGGCCAGGTGATGCGGCTGCGGCCGCACTTCGAGTGGCGCGGGCTCGGCTTCATCGCCCATTCCGCGCTCGCCATGGCCGGCGAGTACGCCGCCTTCGACGCCGAACGCGTCTTCGACCTGCCCGGCCTGCGCGTCGCCGACCCGAAGTCGTGCCAGTGCGGCGAGGTGCTCAAGGGTGTGCTCAAGCCGTGGGAGTGCAAGGTGTTCGGTACCGCCTGCACCCCGGAGACGCCGATCGGGACGTGCATGGTCTCCTCCGAGGGCGCCTGTGCCGCGTACTACAACTTCGGGCGGTTCAGCCGCGAGCAGATGAGCGCTGCGGCGCGCGAGCAGGAGGCGAGCCGGCCGTGACCCGTGAGCAGCAGGTGCTCGACCGCATCGAGCGGATGCGGCGGCGCAAGCCCGTCGTCAGAGAGGAGCGCATCACGCTCGCCCACGGCGCCGGAGGCAAGGCCACCCAGACGCTGATCGAGGCCGTGTTCCTGGAGGCGTTCCGCAACCCGATGCTCGCGCCGCTGGACGACGGCGCGCTCGTGCGGCTCGGGGACGGTCCCGTGGCCTTCACCACGGACTCGTACGTGGTCTCGCCACTGTTCTTCCCCGGCGGCGACATCGGCGACCTGGCCGTCAACGGCACCGTGAACGACCTGGCCATGTGCGGGGCCCGCCCGGTGCACCTGTCGGCGGGTTTCATCCTTGAGGAGGGCTTCCCCGTCGCCGACCTGCGGCGCATCACCGCCTCCATGGCGGCGGCCGCGGAGCGAGCGCAGGTGACGATCGTCACCGGTGACACCAAGGTCGTCCAGCGCGGCAAGGCCGACGGCTGCTACGTCACCACGGCCGGGGTCGGCGTCGTCGAGGAGCCGGTCACGCTGTCGGCCTCCGGCGCGCGGCCGGGGGACGCGGTCATCGTGTCGGGCCCGATCGGCGCGCACGGGGCGGCCATCATGCTGGCCAGGGACGACTTCGGCATCGAGGCGCCGATCACGTCCGACACCGCGCCGCTGCACGGCATCGTCGCCGAACTGATCAAGGCGCTGCCGCGGCACGTCAGGACCCTGCGCGACGCCACCCGTGGCGGGGTGGCCACGGTTCTCAACGAGGTGGCCCGCGCGTCCGAGGTCGCCGTGGTGCTGGACGAGGAGCGGATCCCGGTACGCCCGGAAGTGACCGGAGTATGCGAGCTGCTCGGCCTCGACCCGCTCTACGTCGCCTGCGAGGGCCGCTTCGTGGCCGTGGTCGACGGCGAGCACGCCAGGCAGGCCCTCGAAACGCTGCGCGCCCATCCGCTGGGTGCCGACGCCGCGATCGCCGGCACGGTCACCGCCGACCCGCCGGGCCTGGTGCTGCTGCGTACCGCCTTCGGCGGCACCCGGGTGGTCGACGTGCTGGTGGGCGATCCGCTACCGCGCATCTGCTGACACCAGCTCGGCCAGCACGTGGTAGAGCGTCGCCTGCGCCTCCTGGATCCGGTGCACCGACGACGACGGGACGACGAACAGGTGCTCGGCGAGCCGTTCCTCGGCCATGCGCCCGCCTCCCGAGCCCGCGAAGCCGACGGTCGTCATGCCCATGCTCCTGGCCTGGACCAGGCCGCGCAGCACGTTCGCCGAGCCGCCGCTGGTCGACAGCGCGCACGCGATGTCGCCAGGACCGCCCAGGGCGGCGAGCTGGCGGGCGAACACCACGTCGAAGCCGACGTCGTTGCCGAGCGCCGTCACGAGCGCCGCGTCACCGGTCAGCGACACCGCCGGCAGGCCGCGCGCGGTGCACAGGCCGGCCACCGACTGCGCGTCCGTGCTGCTGCCGCCGTTACCGAAGGCGAACAGCCGCCCGCCGCCGCGGAACGCCGCCGCCAGCTCCGCGGCGGCCACCGCCAGCGGCGCCATCAGCTCGTCCAGCACCCGCCGCCGCAGTTCCAGGCTCTCCCGGGCCTTCTCCTCGGTGGACGCCCGCACGTCCAGCGGGTCGCGCCGCAGGAACGGGTACATCGTCCCGGTCATGCGCCCGGCCTCTCCACCACGGCGATCGCCTCGCCCGCGTGCACCAGCACCGTGTCGCCGACACGCGCCTCCACCAGCGCCACGCTGATCTCCTCGCTGGTCCCCTCGCTGATCTCCTTGGTGACCGCGCCCGCCCCCGCGCCCGCGCTCGCGTCGGCCAGGGCCAGGCCGCCGGGCAGCAGGCCGACCACGCGCACGAGGACGGCCACGTCGCCGCACGTCACGCACGAGTCACACACAGGGCCCGCCTCGTCGTCCCCGCCGCCGCTCACGCGCCCTCCTCCGACTCCAGGAACACGTGCGCCAGCTCCCACAGCAGGTGGTACACCGTGATGTGGATCTCCCTCGCGACCAGCGGGTCATCGCTGTGCGCGGCCAGCACGTGATCGGCCCCGACGCCCGCGCCCCTCCCCCTTGCCGACGCGTCCGCCGTCGTGCCTTCGTCACAGGTCGCCGCCGCCACCAGGGCGACGGTCAGCATGCCGAGGTCGCGCGCGGCGGTGAAGTCGCCGGCGGCCGGGCGTACGCCCACGGCGATGTCCCCCGGGCGTCCCAGCACCGGCAGCAGGCCGGGTTCGTCGCCCAGGCAGAGCGCGGGAAGCGCGAGCTTGCCGACGATCACGGGGTGGCTGAACTCCACCGCCACGTGCGCCGCGTCGGCCGCGGACGCGCCCCGGCCGAAGGCCAGCAGCCTGCTGCCCCGCCGGAACCGCCCCGCCATGGCGGCCGCCGCCTCGACGACGGCGCCGGCGTCGGCCACCAGCGCCAGGCCGGCGGACTCCCGGCCCGCGCGAACCCGATCGAGCACTCCGGCCATCCCGCCACCCCTCAATCCCCGCGTACCACGACACCGCCCATTCCACCGTGGTCCCGCACGGCCGGCGCGGCGTTCCCCGCAAGGGGTCCGGCAAGGTCCCGGCAAGTTTCGCCCCACGGCACCCGCCGGCGCGGCCGTGGAAGCCCGTACGACTGTGTGCCCGCGACGTGGGTAGGTGGCGAGGCCGGCCGCTCGCGCGGCGACGTAGACGTGATCCCCACCGAAAGGACGTCATGTTCCCCGTGATCCTCGCCCGCGCCCGGATGCCGGTGATCGTCATCGGGCTGCTCCTGGCGGTCGGCGAGTTCGTCCACCGGCTCGAGTGGCTGAGCGTGGCGGGCATCGTGCTGTTCCTGGCCGGCTTCGCTTCGACCTTCCTGCCTACGGGCTCCGTCCGACGCCGTCCGATCCCGGTCGCGAGCCCCGTGCGGGGACGCTGGCTCGCGGTCAACAGCCCGGCCGACAAGGTGCCCAGCCACGGAGTGCACGCCTACGGGCAGACGTACGCGGTGGACCTGGTGCACTGGCCGGACGAGAACACCGAGTGGAAGCCCGTGGTGAGCAGGCCGTTGATGAGCCGCCCCGAGACCTTCCCCGGTTTCGGCAGCCCGGTCCACGCCCCCGCCGCCGGCACCGTCGTGCGCGCCCGGGACTTCTGGCGTGATCACCTGAGCCGCAACTCCTGGCCCGCGCTGGTCTACGTCATGATCGAGGGATTCGTACGCGAGCTGACGGGCCCGAGCGGCGTGCTCGGCAACCACGTGATCCTCGACCTCGGCGACGGCGTGTACGCCGCGTTCGCCCACCTCAGGCGCGGCTCGGTCCAGGTGCGCAAGGGCGAGCGGGTCGAGGCCGGCCGGCTGATCGGGCAGTGCGGCAACTCGGGCAACTCCAGCGAACCGCACCTGCACTTCCAGCTCATGGACAACCCGCACCCGTCCATCGCCGCCGGGCTGCCGTTCACGTTCGAGGAGACGCTGTCCGACGGCACCACCCACCACCGTGTCCCGAGCAAGGACGAGCCCCTGCTGTCGCCGTCGCGGTGACGATCGCATGAGCGTCTGCCACCCGTAGTACGTAAGAGCTACGCGGCAGGTGCACCCCGCAGCGGGACGCCGGTTACCGGCGGTGATCCCTACCTTCGAGGCCCGAGTACGTCTCCGGCACGGAAGGATCACCGCCCATGGCGACCCGCCGGCGTGGCAGCATGCGCCGCGCCCTGCTCACCACGCTCGTCACCGCCTCGCTGGCGGGGCCGGTCAGCGGCGTGACCCGGCCAGGGGCGGTGCCGTCGCCCGCACCCGCCCCCGTGGCCCCTCTTGCCGGCGCGACCCCGGCCGCGCTCGCCGCGCGCTACGCGGCCGGGCGCGCGGAGGTCCGGGCCGCCGAGCGGGCGGCGGCCCGGCTCGGCCACCGGTGGCGGGCCGCCCGGTTGCGCGAGATGGCGGACCCCTCGCGGCGGTTCCTGTCCTTCGACGGGCGGGACGGCGGCCGGGCCGTGGAGGTCCTCGGCGACCTGGCCACGGCCGAGCGCATCGCCGTGATGGTGCCGGGCGCCGGCATCGACCTGGACAAGTACGGCATGTTGCGCGGCGGCTCGCTGCGGCTCCATGACGCGCTCGGCGACCGGTCGGCGGTGGTCGCCTGGCTCGGCTACGCCACGCCGAGCAGCGTGAGCCTCCAGGCGGCGACCCCTCACCGCGCCGCCGGGGCCGCTCCCCGCCTGCGCGGGTTCTTACGGGAGCTGCGCGCGGCCAGGCCCGGCGCCCGGGTCACGCTCCTGTGCCACTCCTACGGCTCCGTGGTGTGCGGCCTGGCCGCGCCAGGGCTGGACGTCGCCGCCGTCGTCATGTTCGGCAGCCCCGGCGCGGGTGTGCCGGACGCCGCCGCGATGCGTACCCCTGCCACCGTCTGGGCGGGGCGCACGGCGGGAGACTGGGTCGCGCGCCTGCCGCACACGTCGGTCGCGTTACCGTTCGTCACGGTGGGGCTGGGCGCCGACCCGGTCTCGCCCCGGTTCGGCGCCCGGATCTTCGCGACGGGCGGCGGCGGGCACAGCGACTACCTGGCGGCCGGGTCGACGGCGCTGGCGAGCATCGCACGGATCGTGTCCGGACAAGCCGGCGTCGATGCGTGACCTCGCCGCACAGATCAGGTCCGCGCGACGCGGCCCCATGCGCGGCCTCACCGCACGGATCACGTCGGCACCACCCGCACCGATGCGCGACCTCGTCGCGCGGATCGACGCCGCGACCCCGGTCGGACGCGACCGTGCGCTCGATGCCCTGCGTGCTCTGGCCATCCTCGGCGTGGTGGCCGGGCACTGGATGGTGACCGCGCTGGTCGTGGAGAGCGGGTCCGTCCGGGTCACCAGCCCTCTGCGGCACCTGCCGGAGCTGGCGCCGCTGTCGTGGGTGTTCCAGGCTCTGGCGGTGTTCTTCCTGGTGGGCGGGCTGGTGGCGGCACGTTCGCACCTCCGCGCCCGTACGGAGGGCGTGCCGTACGGGCGGTGGCTGGCCGGGCGGGTGGCCCGGTTGTTCCGGCCCGCGGTGGCCGTGCTCACCGTCTGGACGGGGGCGGCGCTGGTGATGCTGGCCGTCGGGGCCAGGCTGGAGAGCGTACAGGCGCTGGTCAAGCTCGTGCTGTCACCGATGTGGTTCCTGCTGGTGTTCGCGGCGCTGACCGCGGCGACGCCGCTGGTGTCGAGGGTGCACCCGGCCTGGCCGCTGGCCGTGGTCGTGTGCGCCGACCTGGTCAGGTACGGCGGCCTCGCGGAGGGGCTGGCAGGCGGGCTCGTGGGCGGACCGCTCTGGTGGGTCAGCGTGGCGGCCGGGTGGCTGGTGCCGTACTGCCTCGGGGCGGCCTGGGCCCGTGGCCGCATGCAGGGGCGCGCGACCGGGTGGGCGCTGCTGCTCGGCGGCGGGGCCGCCGCCGTCGCCCTCGTCGGCTGGGGCGGCTACCCGGCCGCCATGGTCGGCGTGCCGGGGGCGCCGCTGTCGAACCTCGACCCGCCCTCGCTGGCCGCCGTCACCTTCGGGCTCGCCCAGAGCGGCGCGGCGCTGCTGCTGCTCGGCCCGCTGCGGCGGCTGCTGCGCCGCCCCGCGGCCTGGGCCGCGGTGGCGCTGGCGAACCTGGCGGCGATGACGATCTTCCTGTGGCACCAGACCGCGCTGATCGCCGTCTCGGCGATCGCCCTGTTCGCCACGGACTCGTCGCCGCTGACCGGGCTGCACACCGTTCCCGACGGGCCGGGCTGGGTGCTCGCGCGGGCGGCCTGGCTGCCGGTGTTCGCGGTGGCACTGCTGGTGTGCTGCGCGGCCTTCCACGCCCACGAGCGCGTACGGCCGCCCGCCGAGCCGGTTGCGCGGCCCCCGCTTGCTGGATCATCCTGACCGGGGCGGCACGAGGGCAGAGGGGACGTGGGCGAGGTGGGCAGGCTGCGAAGGGCCCTCGGCACCGTACGCGCGGACCTGTTCACGACCCGCGCCGACCCCCTCCCCCGCATGGCGCGTCCGCACGGGCTGTCCCGGCTCCCCCACGTCCTGGTCATCCTGTACGCGCTGGTCATGGGCCTGTTCCCCAGGGGAGAGAGCATCGACCCGACGGTTCCGCTGCTCGCCATGGTCCACGCGGCGATCCTGGTGGTGGCGATGTCCCGCCCGCTGCCCGCCTGGTGGGCGTCGATCGCCGTCATGGTCGTCGGCGCGCGGACGGGGCTGACGTACCTTCCGTGGACCGAGAGTTTCCCCTGGATGATCCCCGCGCACGAGGCGGCTGCCGTGAGGCCGATGGACCACTTGGCGGTCGCGTACCCGTGGACGGGGTCCGGCATCGCCCTGCAGGCGGGGGTGCTTTTCCTGCTGGCGCTGCGGGTGCGCCCCCGCGTCGCGGCCGAGGCGCTGGCGATCACCACGCTGACGGTCGCGCTCTGCGTCGTTTTCCTGCCCCTGAGCAGCAGCACCGCGGGGCCGGCGGCCCTGGTCGTGGACGCGGCCGCGGTCGTGGCCGGGGCGGGGGTGCGGGCGCTCAGGACGACCCGTAGCCGTCTGGAGGCCCAGGAGGAGCTGACCGCCGAGGAGCGGGCCCGCCGCACGCTGCTGGAGGAGCGCAGCAGGATCGCCCGCGAGCTGCACGACGTGGTCGCGCACCACATGTCGGTCATCTCCATCCAGGCGCAGGTCGCGCCGCACCTGGTGGCGGACCCGTCCGACGAGCTGAAGGAGAACCTCGCGGGCATCCGCCAGAACGCCGTGGAGGCGCTGACCGAGCTGCGCCGGGTCCTGGGTGTCCTGCGGGCGCAGGACACGCCCGAGGACGCCCCGCAGCCCACGCTGGACCGGCTCGGCGAACTGTTCGCGAACGTGCGCGGCGCGGGTGTGGACCTCACCACCGAGACCACGGGGACCCCGCGGCCGCTGTCTCCGGGGGTGGAGTTGTCGGCGTACAGGATCGTGCAGGAGGCGCTCAGCAACGCCATGCGGCACGCGCCGGGCGCGGCGGTGACGGTCCGGCTGGCGTACCGGCCGGGCGCCCTCGCGCTCCGGATCGCCAACGCCGTGCCCGGCGCGCGCGTCCCGTCCTCGCCCGGGGCGGGCCACGGGCTGCCGGGGATGCGCGAGCGCGCGGCCATGCTGGGCGGCGACCTCGTCGCGGGGCCCACCCCGGACGGCGGTTACGAGGTAGCCGTGTATCTGCCCACCTGCTCGGAGAAAGGCATCGAGACCGTCCCATGACCGGCGACATCCGCGTGCTCATAGCCGACGACCAGGTGATGGTCCGTCAGGGTTTCACCGTGCTGCTCGACGCCGAGCCCGGCATCGAGGTCGTCGGCCAGGCCGTGAACGGCCTGGACGCCGTCGCGAAGGTCGCCGAGTTGCGTCCGGACGTGGTGCTCATGGACGTGCGCATGCCGGAGCTGGGCGGCATCGAGGCGACCCGCCGCATCGCGGGACAGCCGGACGCGGACGTGAAGGTCCTGGTCCTGACCACGTTCGACCTGGACGACTACGTCTACGAGGCGCTGCGCGCGGGTGCCTCCGGCTTCCTGCTCAAGGAGGCGTCGGCGGCCGACCTGGCCCACGCGGTGCGGGTGGTGGCGGCAGGGGACGCCCTGCTCGCGCCGAACATCACCAAACGCCTGATCGCCGAGTTCTCCCGCATGAGCGGCGCTCCGCGCGCCCCGCTGAAGGAGCGCGTGGGCGACCTGACGGAACGCGAGACCGAGGTACTGTCGCTCATCGCCCAGGGCCTGTCGAACGCGGAGATCGCCGAGCGTCTGGTCGTCGCCGAGCAGACCGTCAAGACCCACGTCGGCAGGATCCTGGTCAAGCTGGGGCTGCGGGACC
The DNA here is from genome assembly GCF_009908215.1 of Nonomuraea sp. K271. Classification (NCBI taxonomy): domain Bacteria; kingdom Bacillati; phylum Actinomycetota; class Actinomycetes; order Streptosporangiales; family Streptosporangiaceae; genus Nonomuraea; species Nonomuraea sp. K271. The sequence goes on from NZ_JAAAHR010000117.1 coordinate 28,211, forward strand.
GTACGCAGGCCGCCGTCTTCGCCTACGAGACCGGCCTGGTACGCCCGTCGGGTTACTAGAGCCGTTCGGATGTGCTGACAGCGAACCGGGTCCGCCGTCGGTGAACCCGCCTGGGCCCCCGGCGCCCGCAGTGCTTGGGTGGCGGGATGGACATCGTGATTCTGGGCGGGACAGCATGGGTGGGCCGGGAGGTCTCCCGGCAGGCGATCGAGCGCGGGCACCGGGTGACGTGCCTGGCGCGCGGCGAGAGCGGGGCGGTGGCCGACGGCGCGGCGCTGGTGGCGGCCGACCGGCGCGATCCCTCGGCGTACGCGCCGCTGCTCGGCCGCGACTGGGACGCGGTCGTCGAGGTGTCGTGGCAGCCCCGCTTCGTCCGCGAAGCGCTCGCCGCCCTGGGCGGCCGGGCCCGGCACTGGGCCTATGTCTCCTCCGGCAACGCCTATGCCTCCCACGCCGAGCCGGGCATGAACGAGTCTGCCCCGCTCCTGGCCCCGACCGACCGCGACGAGGCCGGCCGCGAGCTCTACGGCGAGGCCAAGGTCGCCTGCGAGCAGGCGTCGGAGGCCGTTGTGGGCGACCGCCTGCTCATCGCCCGCGCCGGGCTCATCGGCGGCCCCGGCGACCACAGCGGGCGCTCCGGCTACTGGGTGGCCCGTGCCGCGCGCGACCCGCACGGGCCGATGCTGGTCCCTGACACGCCGGACAGTCCGACGCAGGTCATCGACGTACGCGACCTGGCCGCCTGGCTGCTCGACGGGGCCGAGCGCGGCACCACCGGCACCTACAACGCCGTCGGCCCCGTCGTCCCGTTCGACGCCTGGATCGCGCTGTGCCGCGCCGCCGGCGGCCACACCGGCCCGGTCGTCACCGCCGGATCGGCCTGGCTGCTGGAGAACGGCGTGACCCAGTACATGGGGGCCGAGTCGCTGCCGATGTGGCTGGTCGAGCCGGGCTGGGAGGGCTGGTCGGCCCGCAACGGCGCCGCCGCGCAGGCCGCGGGGCTGCGCCATCGGCCCCGGGCCGAACTGGTGTCCGACACTCTGGCCTGGGAACGCGAGCAGGGCCTCGACCGCGAACGACGCGCCGGCCTCAGCGCCGAGCGCGAGCACGCACTCCTCGACGCCCTGGGCCGCGCGCCCGCGGGCGGATGACCACGCGACAATCTCACCATGATTGTCGACAAGGCCATCTACTGCGGTGGTGTGCGCGAGACCGTCAGCGGCGACATCAGCGAGGCCTTCAGCGCCGCACGGGCCCGAGGCGACAGCTTCCTGTGGATCGGCCTGCACGACCCCACGCAGGAGGAGTTCGACCTGATCACCCACGAGGTGCGGCTGCACCCGCTGGCCGTGGAGGACGCGATCCACGCCCACCAGCGGCCCAAGCTCGAACGCTACGACGACACCCTGTTCGTGGTGCTCAAGCCGCTGCAGTACGTCGAGGAGAGCTCCGACATCGAGGTCGGCGAGATCAACCTCTTCCTGGGCGACGACTTCGTCATCAGCGTCCGCCACGGACAGGCCAATCCGCTGAGCGGAGTGCGCCGGCGCGTAGAATCCGATCCCGAGCTGCTGGCGTCCGGCCCCGGCGGAGTGCTGTACGCGATCTGCGACCAGGTCGTCGACACCTACGCCGAGGTCTCCCACGAGGTCGAACTCGACCTCATCGCACTGGAGCGCCGGGTCTTCAGCGGCGAGCACGACGACGTCACGGCCGACATCTACTCGCTCAAGCGCGAGGTCCTGGAGTTCAGGACTGCCCAGGACCCGCTCATACCGGTGCTGGAGGAGATCGTGAAGGGCCGGGTGGCGTTGGGCGACGGCACCCGCGACCACTTCCGTGACGTACTGGACCACCTGCTGCGCGTGGACTCCCAGGTCGACGAGCACAACGAACTGCTCACCAGCGCTCTGAGCGCCCACCTGGCCCTGGTGGGACGTGACCAGAACAAGGTCGCCATGCAGCAGAACGCCGACATGCGGAAGATCTCCGCATGGGCGGCCGTCATCGCCGTCCCCACCATGATCGCCGGGATCTACGGCATGAACTTCGACCACATGCCCGAACTCCACTGGTCGCTCGGCTATCCCCTGAGCCTGTGTCTCATGGTCGTCGCCGTGCTCGTCGTCCACCGGCTGCTCCGCAGGAGCGGATGGTTGTGATCCGCCACCCGCTCCCGCGTGCGCTACGGCCGGCGCGTTCCGAAACGCCAGCGGGTCGCGCCGTACGGCTCCTCGGTCGCGACGCCGACCACCGTGTGGAAGACGAACCGGTAGACCTGCCAGGGCGGCGGCCCCGCGCTGGGCGCGCTGAACGGCGCAGTGAGCGCGTCACCGTCGACCTCCGCAGGCCAGCCGCCCGCGCGATAGCCGGCGGCGACCTGCTCCAGCGTCCCCGCATCGGTCACCCTGGCCGCGCTGCCGTCGAGGACGAGATCGATGCCGGGCAGCCGGACGGAGATCGTGCAGCGCGGGTTGGCCGCCAGGTCACGCGCCTTGCGGGCGGCCGGGCTGCTGGTGAAGTAGAGGTCGCCGTCCAGCCACTGCGCACCTACACCCGCCGCGTGCGGCGTTCCGTCCATGCGGCACGTCCCGAGGAAATACGTGACGTCAGGGCTCGGCACGGCGGCGAGCGCGTCACGGGCGCGGCTCCACGGCAGCTCCGCGTCCCCGTAGCGGTCGAGGTTCGCGGTCTCGTTGGGTGCTTGTTCGCTCATGCATATTGAGACCGTCGCGAGGAGGAAAACTCATCGCGACACCGGCGCCCCTGCCCGCCCC
>NZ_JAAAHR010000118.1:0-30823 GCF_009908215.1 Nonomuraea sp. K271
ATCGCCGCCCGCAACGGCACCCCGATCAGTTTCTGGCAGTTCACCAAGTACGGCCTGGTCGTCACCGTGGTGACCATCACTTTGACCGCGCCGTACCTGTGGTTCCGCTACCTGACCTGACGCCGGCCTCGGCCTGGCCGTACATGAGCCGGCAGCGGCCGGCCCGGCAGTCCTGAAGGCCCGCCGCAGCGGTGCGGCGGGCCCTGGTCAGCTCTGCGATCTTGGCGTCGAGCCGGTTCACCACCGCTTCCAGTCGCCAGCGTTCGCTGTCGCACGTGGCGCCGCCCTGGTCGTGCGCGGTCAGGGCGTCGATGACCTGGTCCAGGGTGAAGCCCAGTTCCTGTAGCGCCTTGGCCATGCGGATGCGTTCCACCGCCTCGGTGGTGAAGACGCGGTAGCCGGAGGGTCTGCGCTCGGCCGCGGGCAGGATGCCGCGCCGCTCGTAGAAGCGCACGGTGTCCACGCTGACCCCGGCTTCCTGAGCGACCTGTCCGATTCTCATGTGGCTTCGCCTCTTGACTCTGGACTCAGCTCCAGACTCTACGGTTCACGTGAGGGCGCCACAAGAGCGCCGGAACCCGTCGAGAGGAGTCCAGCATGGACATCCCGCCCGCTTCCACGCCCGTCGTCTGCGACATGACCACCGCTCCTGACACCGCCCGGCAGCGCCTGGAGGAATACCGGCTGCTGTTCGGACGGCACCTGCTCAGCCGCGGGCGGACCGGCCAGGGCGTCCGCTTCCGGCTGCGCGCCGAGCCCGGCGTGGCTGCGTGGGTGCGCGACCTCGCCGCACGGGAGAAGGCCTGCTGCGCGTTTTTCGCCTTCGAGGTCATGGTCGAGGGGGAGCAGGTGATCTGGGACTGGGCGGTCAGCGACAACGACGCCGCGCGTGCCGTACTGGAGGAGTACTACGTGCTGCCCGGGACCGCCCCCGCGGACCCCGAAGAGGTGGAGAAGCGCCTGGCGGACAAGGGCCTGCATTTCACCGACCCCCTGCGCCACACCGTCCGCTGATCCCGGCGGCGCTGCGCCTGGTCGTCAGCCCGGAGCATGCCTGCTGAGCCTACGGCACGACTTCCTTCGCTCTTGCGATGACATACCCTTTCTGGAATATCATCGCCGTATGGCGATTAATGATGTTGCTGGCCGCTGCGTCCGCATCGATATCGCTGTCGGCGTCCCCCCGGCGGCAGCGTTGTTCCACTCGCTGGCCGACGAAACCCGGCTGCGCATCGTGGCCAGGCTCGCCCGCGGCGAGGCTCGCGTGGTCGACCTGACCGCCGAACTCGGGCTGGCGCAGTCCACGGTGTCCAAGCACCTGGCCTGCCTGCGCGACTGCGGCCTCGTCGACTATCGCGCCGAAGGCCGGCAGTCGTTCTACTCCCTGACCCGGCCCGAGCTGATGGACCTGCTGGCCTCGGCCGAGCAGCTGCTGGCAGCCACCGGCCACGCGGTCACGCTCTGCCCCGCCCCCGGCCACCCCGACTGTGACGGTGTCGCGCCGGCGGCCGGGGAAGCGGCGACATGAGCGCGCCCAACCTGACCGGCCCCGTCCCGTCCCCGGCGCGGCGCACTCTGCTGCGGCAGCGTATCCGGCTGCTGGTGGCAGCCACCATCGCCTACAACGTGATCGAAGCGGTTGTGGCCATCGCCGCAGGCACCATCGCCTCTTCGGTCGCCCTCGTCGGATTCGGCCTCGACTCCATCGTCGAGGTCGCCTCCGCCACCGCGGTCGCCTGGCAGTTCTCCGCCGCCGACCACGAAGCACGGGAGAAGACCGCGCTGCGCGTCATCGCGCTCTCGTTCTTCGCCCTGGCCGCCTATGTCACCTTCGACTCGGTCCGCGCCCTGCTGGGCGTCGGCGAGGCCGAGCACTCCACCCCCGGCCTGATCCTGGCCTCTCTGTCGCTCGTGATCATGCCCTTTCTGTCCTACGCGCAGCGCCGCGCAGGCCGCGAACTCGGCTCCGCCGCCGCGGTCGCCGACTCCAAGCAGACCCTGCTGTGCACCTACCTGTCGGCGGTCCTGCTGGTGGGCCTGGCGCTCAACAGCCTGTTCGGCTGGTCCTGGGCCGATCCTGTCGCCGCCCTCGTCATCGCCGCCGTCGCGGTCAAGGAAGGCCGCGAAGCCTGGCGTGGGGACGCCTGCTGTGCGGTCCCAGCCGCCACCCTGTCCGGCGGCACCGTCTCCGAGTCTGATGGTTGCTCGGACGGCTGCTGCTCACCCGTTCAGAAGGACACGCCATAAACGATCCGGCCGGTGCGGGCATGCCAGTGCCGGCCGGATCGCAGGTGGGTCACGTACGCCCTTCGCAAGGTGGTGTCCTGCGGCAGCTCCGCGAGCCGGCTCTCCGTGACCGGGCCCTGCCGGCTCGGCCGTCCGAAGACGTATTCCAGCATGGAAGCGTCCGCACGGTCCTCGTCGCCGGGTGCCGGTGGCTTCAGTACGAAGCGGCGCTGGAATCGTACGATGTTCGAGCGCTCGGGCAGATATTCGGTCCCCCGGAACCTCAGCGGCGGGCACCACTGATCGAACGCCCCGACTCCACCGACCCCGTGCACGGATCGGTGCTCGGCCATCATGGGCCCGAGACCGGACAGCGTCTCCCACGACCTGTGACGCTCGATGCCGCGTTCGGCGTGGTAGCGCAGTGTCCGCGGCAGGACGGCGAGATAGAGCCAGACGTAGAGGTGCAACGCCACGGGGCCGGCGTCGACCGGGAACGCCGGGAAGCCGCGGTATCCGTTGCCCGTAAGCCCTGAGCCCATCTGCGAAATCATGTCCCGATGGCACCGTTCCAGGTGCCGCCACAGTTCGGGGTGTTTGTGGGGGTCGGGCCGGACCGCCAGCGTTTCGTCCCGGTCGGCGGGCATTGCGCCCATCCGGTCCAGCAGCCGCGCCGCTTCCGCGTTCGGGGGAAGGTCGAGCATGTGCCCAACCTACGACGGCGATCCGCACGGGGCCGCGGTTCGAGGTAGTGTCGTGATCAGGGTCTTTGAGCGGCGTTGTCGCTCTCGGTCCCTTTTGTGTTGTACGGAGCTCGGAGGTGATCACGGTGCACCCGGTCTAGCGACAGCCCCAACCAGGGGCGTCACGGAGCCGAAAGGTGACCGTATGAGCAAGACCGACAAGACCCGGCCATGGTGGGTGCGGATGGCCGACGCGCCACTGACCACCTGCGTGCCCGTGCATGATCACCGTTTCGGGCCGTGCACGCTGCCGGACGAGGTCGACGTCGACAGCACCGACTGGAAGCAGGACGGCTGTTTCTGGGGCCCTCCCGGCTACCACGTGCTCGTCGTCGACGCCAAGCGTTCCTCCCGGGAGTGGCAGCACTTCCGTCGCGAGGACCGCCGCCGCAGCCGTCACCAGGCGCGGCGTGAGCTGCGCGTCTACCACACCTATCGCACGCATCTCGACGAGAACTGAGTACGCGGCGAGGGCCGGATGTCAGCGGGCACTGTCGTTCGCCCCGGTCCGGCCGCCCTCGTCAAGGGGATTCTCCCTCGGCACCTCGGGTAGCTGCCGTTCCGAAGACGCGGTCCCCGACCTGAGGAGCAGGTCATGGAGTGGTGCACCTCCTTCGTGCGGTCCGGGCTGGCCGCCACGTTCGGCACCGCCGCCCGGCTGCGGCGAGGGCGCCCGCTCCACCGGTCCGGGCTGATCCTGGAGGCGCGGCTGCGCCTGCACGGGACGCCTCGGCCGTGGGGTGCCCGGTTCCTCGACCAGCCGCTGGACCTGCGGGGAATCGCGCGGTTGTCCCGCTCCACGGGTGTGCCGCCGCCGCTTCCCGACATTCTCGGGCTCGCCTTCCGCTGGCAGCAGGACGACGCCACCGCCGACCTGCTGCTGGCCACCACCGGCCACACCGCGCTCGGCCGTCGTGCGTTGCGGCCCGCGACGCGCTGGACGGGGATGTACGGCTCTCTGTTCCCGTACCAGGGGGGTGAGCGCAGGCTCCTGCTCGGCGCGCTGTTCCACACGCCCGCCCGGCTGCCGGCCACGATCGACGCGCTGGAGCAGGCGGTCGAGTACGGTCCGCTGCGCGCGGAGTTGCTGGCCGCCGCCCCGAGGGGTCCGTGGACTCTGTTCGGCCAGGTCGAACTGTCCGGCCCGGCGATCGGGGACGCCGACATGCCGACGCGGTTCAACCCCCTCCGCCGTCCCATCCCGGGTCTGCGCCCGGCGGGATGGCTGAACGAGGTACGCGACGCCGCTTACGTGGCCGCCCAGCAGACGCCGGATCCCGCGGACAAGGCTCTCACCCGCGCGGTATGACGCCGACCCGCCGTGCCCAGGCCTGGTACGCGGTGGCCAGTTCGGCGACGACGTCGGGGTGGTGCCCGGCCAGGTCGGTCAGCTCGGAGCGGTCGGTGTCCAGGTCGTACAGCTCCCATGGCGCCGCGTGCTCGCGGACCAGCTTCCACCGCCCCCGGCGTACGGCGGCGTTGCCGAGGTGCTCCCAGAACAGCCACGTGTCCTGGACCGGCTCCCCTCGCAGGGCGGGCGTCATGTCGCGCCCCTCAAGGGGCGGCACCTCGTGACCCCGGTGTTCGCGCGGGTACGTGACGCCGGCGGCGGCGAGCAGGGTGGGCAGCACGTCGGTGAGCTGGCAGGGCGTCCGGACGATCCGGCCGGCGGCCAGGCCTCCGGCGGGCCAGTGCACGATGAACGGGGTCGCGATGCCTCCCTCGTGCACCCAGCGCTTGTAGAGGCGGAACGGGGTGTTGGACAGGTTGGCCCACGCGGGGCCGTAACTCGCGTACGTGTCCTCCGGCCCGGGGTCGACGCCCGGGAGGTTGCCGACCCGCAGCTCGGCGCCCTCACGGGTGGCCGCGGGCACGATGTGTCGCCTGGATCGGAACTCGCCGGGGTCGCCGAGCGGCAGGATCTCGGCGCAGCCGCCGTTGTCCGACAGGAAGACGACGATGGTGTCGTCGGAGACCCCGGACGCCGCCAGCCGGTCGAGGATCCGGCCGACACCCCGGTCCATCCGCTCCACCTGGGCGGCGTACACCTGCATGCGGCGTGCCTCCCACGTCTGATGCGGCGCCGACGCCCACGATGGCTGGGCGGGGTCGGGCGCGGACAGTGCCGACTCGGTGCCGAGCAGGCCTTCGGCGTGCAGCCGGTCGAGCCGGCGGGCGCGCGGTTCGTCCCAGCCCGCCGTGTAGACGCCGTCGTATCCGGCGATGTCGTCCTCGGGCGCGTGCAGCGGCCAGTGCGGCGCGGTGTAGGCGACGTAGGCGAAGAACGGCCGGCCGGCGGCGGCCTCCCGGCCGATGAAGTCCACCGCGTGATCGGTGATCGCGTCGGTGTAGAAGAAGCGCGGATCGCGGGTCTCGTCGCTCGCGTCCTGTTCGCCGCGGTACAGCGTCGCCGGGTCGTAGTAGCTGCCGCATCCGCTGAGCGTCCCGAAGAAGTCGGAGAAGCCCCGCCGGGTGGGCCACGAGTCGGCCGGTTCCCACAACGGCCCGCTCAGGTGCCATTTGCCCGACATGCCGGTGGCGTACCCGGCGTCCCCGAGCAGCTCGGCGACGGTCACGCAGCGGTCGTTGAGGCTGCCCGGATATCCTCCGGGCGCGTTGTTCCCGGCCAGGACGCCGATGCCGGTCTGGTGCGGATGCAGCCCGGTCAGCAGGGAGGCGCGCGACGGGCTGCAGCGTGCCGTGTTGTAGAACTGCGACAACCGCACCCCCGACCGCCCGATCCGGTCGAGGTTCGGCGTGCGGATCTCCCCGCCGTAACAGCCGATGTCGGAATATCCGAGGTCGTCGGCGAGGATCAGCACGATGTTGGGGCGCCTCACGTCCGCTCCGCGCTCCCGTCCCGTACGCGCAGCCAGGCGGCCGTGTCCGGCCCGAGCGGAGCGCGCACCTCGGCGTGCGTGTCGCTGCGCAGGAGCGTGACCGTGCCCGCGGGCAGCGGCACCTCGGTGGCACCGAGGTTGACGACGCATTCGAAGTACGGCCCCCGCCGCAGACGCAGCACGGAGCCGGCCCGGTCCACCCATTCGAGCTCCTGCGGCACGTCCAGCTCCCGCCGGATCCGCAGCGCCCGCGCCACCAGCCCGTACGTGGAGTCCGGGTCGGCCACCTGGCGGGCCACCGAGAGCCGTCCCCAGCCGGAAGGCTGAGGCAGCCACGGGTCCGCCGACCCGAACCCGGCGCCGTCCGGGGCGGGCGTCCACGGCAGCGGCACACGGCAGCCGTCGCGCCCCCGTCGCCGCCCGCCGGACCGGGTCCAGATCGGGTCCCGGAGGCGGTCGTCGGGGATGTCCAGGTGGTCGGGCAGCCCGAGCTCCTCGCCCTGATAGAGGTAGGCGACGCCGGGCAGCGCCAGCATGAGCAGCAGCGCGGCCCTGGCGCGGCGGCGGCCGAGCTCCTCGTCGACCGGGCCCAGTTCGTGACCCGATCTCCCCTGGTGTTTGCGGGTGTCGGCGCGGCCGTAGCGGGTCACCGTACGTTCGACGTCGTGGTTGGACAGCACCCAGGTCGGCGGCGCGCCGGAGAGCGCCATCGTGCGGAGCGTGGAGTCGATCACCGTGAACAGGTCGCCGGCGTCCCACGCGGACTGCAGGAAGGGGAAGTTGAAGGCGGTGTGGAGCTGGGCGGGCGCCACGTACCTGGCGAGCCGGTCGGGATCGGCCACCCACGCCTCGGCGACGAAGACCCTCGGCGGGTCGTAGGCGTCGGCCACCTCCCGCCAGTCCCGGTAGATCGCGTGCACCTCGTCGCGGTCGCGGTGCGGGTGGTCGGGCACGTCGGTGAGGACGAGCAGGTCCTCCTCCCGGTAACCCAGGTCGGGGTAGCCGGGGTGTTTGACCAGGCCGGTGGCGACGTCGATGCGGAACCCGTCGACCCCGCGGTCGAACCAGAAGCGCAGCAGGTCGAGAAACTCGGCGCGCACCTCGGGGTTGGACCAGTTCAGGTCGGCCTGGGTGGGGTCGAACAGGTGCAGGTACCACTGCCCGTCGGGAACCCGGGTCCAGGCCGGGCCGCCGAACGTGCTGCGCCAGTCGTTGGGCGCTCCCGGGCCGTCCAGGAAGTGGTATCGCGCCCGTTCCGGGGAGCCCGGAGGGGCGGCGAGCGCGGCCTGGAACCAGGGGTGGTCGGTGGAGGTGTGGTTCGGCACGATGTCGAGGATCACCCGCAGGCCGTGCCGGTGCGCCGCCGCGACGAGCTGCTCGGCCTCGTGTACGTCGCCGTACTCGGGGGCGATGGCGCGGTAGTCGGACACGTCGTAGCCGCCGTCGTTGCCCGGCGACGCGTACCACGGTGTGATCCAGATGGCGTCGACGCCGAGCCCGGCCAGGTAGCCGAGGCGGCTGCGGATTCCGGCGATGTCGCCGATCCCGTCGCCGTTCCCGTCCGCGAAGGACCGGATGTAGATCTGGTAGATCACCGCGGTACGCCACCATTCGACGTCAGCCATCGGCGCCTGCGATCAGTTCCGGCTCGAATTCCCTCAGGAACTCGCGCAGCGCCGTCAGCTCGCCGTCGTCGAGGGTGCGCAGCGGCGCGGCGACCGTGGGGCGGCACAGGCCCCGCATGGCCAGTGCCGCCTTGACGACCGGGACTCCGGGGCGGACCCGGTGCACGCCGAGCAGCCGGACGACCTGCTTCTGGGCCAGGGCGGCACGCTCCTGGTCGCCGGCGTGGTGGGCGTCGACCAGTTCGAGCGCGAGGCGCGGGGAGAGGTTGGCGATCCCGGGGGTGATCCCGTCGGCGCCGGCGGCCAGCGCGTCGAGCATGGCGCCCTCCGCTCCCTGGCTGACGCCGAAGTCCGGCCGGTGGCGCTTGACGTCGAGCCACCGGCGCAGGACGTCCGCGTCGCCGGAGCTGTCCTTGACGCCGGTGACGTGCTCCATGTCGGCGACGGCCGCGATCGAGCCGGCCGAGAACGGCGGCGCGTACCTCGGGATGTGGTACGCGATCACCGGCACGGCGGCGGCACGGGCGGCCCGGTAGTGCTCGACGATGTCGCGCTCGTCATGGTGGAAGTAGCAGGGCGGGCTGAGGGCGACCGCGTCACAGCCGGCCTCGGCGGCGAGCTCGGCCCGCCTGAGCGACTCGCGGGTGCCGGCGGCCGAGACGTTGACGACGACGGCGCCGTCAGGCACCAGGCGCCGCCAGCGGCCGACGGCCTCCGTGAGGAACGCGCCGATCTCGGCCGTCGGGTGCAGCGGCCCTTCGCCGTTCGTGCCCAGGAGCATGATCTTCGTGATGCCAGCGGCCGCGAGCGCGTCGAAGTAGCGGAGGCCGGCCGCGAGGTCCGGACGTCCGCTCTCGCCGATCGGGGTCACGGCGGGGACGATCACACCTGACACGGACATCAGTACCCCCGGATCTCCGGCCAGGCCAGCTCTACGCCGTCGGCCTTCAGTTTGCTCTGGAACGCGCGCAGGTGTCCTTCCTTGCGCCGGACGTCGTGCGGCTCCACCGTCTCCCCCAGGCAGTAGGCCACCAGCGAGGCGGCGGCCTCGCCGATGTTCCACTCCACGGGGTGCAGCCGGTAGCAGCCGTTGGTGATGTGCGTGCTGCCGATGTTCTTGCCGGCCGGCAGCAGGTTCCGCACGCGTACGGGCAGCAGGGCGCCGAGCGGGATCTGGAACGGGCAACTCGGGACGTCGATGTAGTTGTCGCCGCCCGTCGAAGGGTGCAGATCGATCCGGTACATGCCGATGCCCACCGAGTCGTCGTACGGCGTCGCGCCCGCCTCACCGCGTACGGCGAGGGACACGTCCTGCTCGACGACGGTGTACTCGGCCCTGATGCGCCGGGACTCGCGGATGTAGGGCGCGGCGGCGAAGCCGTCGGTGGTGTCCATGGCGTCGGGCCGCAGCCGCAGGCCGGGCCAGCCGCGCCCGCCGTCGGGCCGCGGCGCCTCGGTCTGCAGCCAGTACAGCATGCTCTCCGACAGCTCACGCGCGCCGGCGAGGTGGCGGGCCTTGTCCTCCTCGCTCACTCCGATGAGGGGCCCCTCCACGTAGTCGATCATCGGCCAGTTCACCAGGGTGACGTCGCTGGTGACGAAGCCGGGCTCGTACTGCTCGCGGGCGACGGCCCGGCGGAACTCCCACAGTTCGCGGTCGCCCGGGTCCTGGCTCTGGTCGGCGAGCACGGGCCCCGACGGGACGTTCGGGGTGAACGTGCGCGTCAGCGGCTTCCGCGTGCGCGGGTCGGGGGCGGTCAGCCCGATCTGCGGTCCCGGCCAGTAGTCGGGACGGTACGTGCGCCAGTGGTCGTAGTTCGCCGGCCGGTCGATCACGTGGTTCTCGCCCTCCCGGTGGTCGACGGCGAACACCCAGGAGAACGCCTGCATGTTGCCAGGCTGTGGGACCTCGGGCGCGCTCGGCTCACCGGTCTCGTGCCGGGACTCGAACCCGGTCACGTGCTCCACGCCGGCGAGCGGCAGCAGGTCGCCGAGTTCGGTGGCGTCCAGATAGTACGGGCTCACGATGTGCACCAGGCCGCCGTCCGCGCGGTCCACGGTCACGCTGCTCACCCGGTCGCCGTCGGTCTCCGCGGCGACCGGCCGCGCACGGAGCAGGATGCGCAGCCGGCCGCCGCTCAGGTAGGGGTCGACCATGGCGCGCAACACCGCGCCGCTGACCCGCGGCTCGTGGCACAGCGCGCCGACCCGGCCGAGCCCGGGGTTCAGGTGCGGCTCGTTTCTGGCCGACACGGTGAGCGGATACCAGGTCCGGTAGTAGTCGCGGACCGCGTCCCGGTACCGGCGGTAGGAGGCGGTGCAGCCGAACTGCTCGATCCACCTGTGCTCGTCCGGAGGCACGCCCTGGCTGGTGAACTGCCCGCCGATGCGGTCGCCCTCCTCGGTCAGCACCACCCGCAGCCCCTGCCGCAGCGCCGCGAGCGCGGCGGCGACCGCGCCGACGCCACCGCCGATGATGGCCAGATCCGCATCAGTGATCCGTGATTCCAACGTTCCCCCTGGTTGCATGTGAATTCAGGCGCCCTCGAGGTCGAGGGCGGCGGCGAGAAGTTTCCTGGTGTACGCATGGCCGGGCCGCTCGAACAGGTCGTCGGCGGTCGCCGTCTCGACCAGGCGGCCCTGGTGCATGACCGCGACCCGGTCCGCGATCTGCCGTACCACCCCGAGATCGTGCGTGATGAAGAGGATGGCGAGGCCGCGGGCGGCGCGCAGGCCCGCCAGCAGCCGCAGGATCTGTGACTGCACCGAGACGTCGAGCGCCGAGACGGCTTCGTCGCAGACCAGCAGCCGGGGTCGCAGGGCGAGCGCGCGGGCGATGCTGACCCGCTGGCACTGCCCACCGGACAGGGCCGTGGCCCGGCGGGTGGCGACGTCGGGGTCGAGGCCGACGTCGGCGAGCAGCTCGTCGATCGCGGCGTCCCAGGTTCGGCCGTCGGGTGCGGCCGAAGGGTGGGTCCGCCAGGTCTCGGCGATGGTCGACCGCACGGTCATGCGGGGGTTGAGCGAGGCCGCCGGGTCCTGGAAGACCATCTGGATCGCCCGCCGGGTCGCCGGTGACCGCCTGGTCACCGGGCCGACCGGGGCCCCGTCGAACAGGACCGTCCCTTCCTGGTGCGCCTGGAGTCCGACGACGCAGCGGGCGACCGTGGTCTTTCCCGAGCCCGACTCCCCGACGATCGCCAGGGTCTCGTCGGCGCTCAGGCCGAAGGAGACGCCGTCGACGGCGTTCGGCGCGCTGCCGCGCCTGCGCTCCCTCCGGGTGTGGAAGTTGACCACGAGGTCGCTGACCTGGACCAGGGGCGATGCGCTCACGTTTCCTCCGGGAAGTGACAGGCGACCTGCCGGCCGGCGGCGACCCGGCGCATCCGCGGCACCTCGCTCGCGCACCGGTCCTGCGCCTTGGCGCAGCGCGGATGGAAGGGGCATCCGCTCGGGCGTTCCGCCGGGCTCGCCGGGCTGCCCGGCAGCGGCTCGGCGATGGCCGTCCTGCTGCGTACGGCGGGCACGCTCACCACGAGCGCCCGCGTGTACGGGTGCGCCGGGCTGTTGAGCACCTCGCGGCCGCCGCCGACCTCGCAGATCCGGCCGGCGTACATGACGACGACCTCGTCCGCCACGTGGGCCATCACCCGCAGGTCGTGGCTGACCAGCAGCATGGCCGTGTCCTCCTCGTCGCGCACGCGCCGCAGCAGCGCGAGGATGCGGGCCTGCACGGTGACGTCGAGCGCCGTCGTCGGCTCGTCGGCGAGGATGAGCTCCGGCGAGCCGGCCAGCGCCGTCGCCACCATGGCCCGCTGGCGCAGCCCGCCCGAGTACTGGTGGGGATACTGGGCGTGCCGGGTCTCCGGGTCGGGGATGCCCACCCGGTCGAGCAGGTCGATCACGGTGCGGCGGACCTCCTTCGCGGGCATTCCGCCGCGCCGCAGGATCTCGCCGACCTGCCGGCCGATCGTCTGCGTCGGGTCCAGCGCCGCCTGGGGGTCCTGGAAGATCATGGCGATGCCGCGCCCGCGCAGGCGGCGGCGGTCCTGCTCGGCCATGGTGACCATGTCGTCGCCGTGCCACAGCAGCCGGCCCGTGACCGCCGCGCCGGGCGGCAGCAGGCCGATGATCGCGCTCGCCGTCATGGTCTTGCCGCTGCCCGACTCGCCGATCAGGCCGGTGGTACGGCCCGCGGCGACGGTGAACGAGACGTCGTCCACCACGCGGACCGGGCGGGCCGGGCCGGGCAGGTCGATCGACAGGTGCTCGACCTGGAGCAGCGGCGCCGGCTCCGGGTCGAGCTCCGCCGCCACCTGGTCGGTGACCTTGGACATCCGGCTCATGATGTGCCGTTGCCGATCCGGACGGTGGAGAAGTCAGGCGTCAGGTCCGGGGGAATGGTGAGGCCCTGTACGGACTTGTTCCGGACGTACAGGTTCCGCACGAACATGGGGTACATGCCCACCGCGTCATCCCAGATGATCTTGTTGGCCTGCCCATACAGCTCCTGCCGCTTGGCGTTGTCGCTGGTCGAGCCCGCCTGGTTCAGCAGCTTGTCGAGGTCGGGGTTGCAGTAGCCCGTACGCTCGGCCGCGCAGGTGTACAACCGGCCGAGATTGGTCGCCGCGTCGAAGCCGGCCGTGCCGAGCTGCTGGATGTTCAGGTCCCACTTCAGCGCCAGCAGGTCTTGCAGGAAGACCGCCGCCTCCTTCTGGGTGGGCTCCGCCTTGACCCCGATCTTCGCGAGGTCGCTGGCCACCGCGTCGGCGAACTGCTGGAACTGCGGCTGGGAGAACTGCATCTGGATCTTCTGGTCGTAGTCCCAGCCCGCGTCGTCCAGCGCCTTCTTGGCCGCGGCGGGGTCGTACGTCACCGGGGTCTGCGGCGCGTAGCCGAGCACGTTGGGCGTCACCACCGAGTTCGCCGCCGACCCCGTCTCGGGGAACAACGACTTGATGATGGTGGCGAAGTCGACCGCCTGCCACAACGCGCGCCTGACCGCGGCCTCCTTGAGGCCCTTCTCCGAGCCGTTCATCCACATGGTGATGACGCCGCTGCCCGAGTCCTTCTCGACCACCAGGTCGGTGTTGCCCTTCAGACCCGCGAGCTGGTCGTCGGGGACCACCCACGTCATGTCCACCTCGCCGGTCTTCAACGCCGTCATCCGCGCCGCCATCTCCTGGATGCTGCGCAGCTCCAGGCGGTTCAGCGCCGGCTTGCCGCGCCAGTGACCGGGGTTGGGTGCGAGCACCAGGCTCTGGCCCGGTGTGAACCGCTCGACCACGAACGGGCCCGAACCGATCGGCTTGGACCAGTCGCCGTCCTGGTGGGCGGCGGGGGTGACGTAGAAGGTGATGAGCTTGCCGAGCAGCGCCGGGTCGGGGTCCTCGGAGGTGATGACGACCTTGTCCGCACCGCTCTCCTTGGCCTTGTGACCGGCGTAGTTGCCGGCCATCGCGCCCTTGAGCGCCAGCACCCGCTCGAAGGAGGCGACGACGTCGGCGCTGGTGACCGGCGTGCCGTCGGAGAACGTGACGTCCTTGCGCAGCGTGAAGGTCCACTCCGTGGCGTCCTCGTTGGCCTCCCAGGACTCGGCGAGCACCCCTTCGAACTGCCCCTTCCCCTTCGTACGGAGGAGCGGGCTGAAGATCGCCTTGGCGGCCACCTGGGTGCCGTTGTCCATCCCGGAGGCGCCGTGCGGATCGAGGTTCTCGATCGGGGTCCACACGGCGACGGCCAGCTCCTGCGCCACGGCGCCACCTGTCGACGATCCGCCGGTGGTGGTGCTGCAAGCGACCAGCCCGACGATGGATACTGTCGCGGCGGCGAGGGCCACCGCACGACGAAGCCGAACGGGCCTCATGGAAATCCCTCCTGACATTGGCTGAGCTGTCAGCGGCTCGTGCCGAGACGCTGGGTGAGGTGGTCGCCGAGCAGGCCCGTGCTCACCACGAGGCCGGTCAGCGCCAGCCCAGGTAGCGCAGAGATCCACCAGGCGGTGTCCAGGTAGTCCTTGCCGTTCGCGATGACCTGGCCCCAGGAGACCGTGGCCGAGGGCAGTCCGAGGCCCAGGAAGCTGAGCCCGGCCTCGGACAACACCGCTCCGGCGAACTCCGTGGTCGCCAGCGCGGTCACCGGGCCGATGACGAACGGGACGACGTGCCGGATGATCACGACCGGGGTGGGAACGCCGATCAGCCGTGCCGCGTCGACGTACGGCCGTTCGCGCAGCGAGAGGGTGAGCCCGCGGGCGAGCCGGGCGAAGCCGACCCAGCCGGCCACCGACAGCGCCAGGACGACGACCAGCATGCTGCGGTCGAAGAGGCCGGCGATCACGATCGCCAGCAGGATGCCGGGGAAGGCCATCAGGATGTCGATCAGCCGGGAGATCGCGACGTCGGTCCAGCCGGCGAGATAGCCGGCGAGCGTCCCGAAAGCCAGCCCCACCGCCAGGCAGGCGGCCACCACGGAGATCCCGATGATGATCGACGTCCTGGCGCCGTAGACGAGCTGGCCGAGCATGTCCCGGCCGGCGCCGTCGGTGCCCAGCAGGGCGACCGTGCCGTCCGATCTGACCGCCCCGATCGGCAGCAGCCGGTCGGCCACGCTGGTCGCCACCGGATCGTAGGCGATCAGCAGCGGGCCGATCAGGCCGACGACCAGGTAGACGGCGAGCACGACGGTGGCGACCGCGGCGACGGTCGGCGTGGACCTCAGGCGTACGGGCCACAACCGTGGCCGGGCGGTGATCGCGCTCATGCCTTCGCCCCCAGCCGTACTCGCGGGTCGAGCCGGGCGGCGATCAGGTCCGCCGCGACGTTGCAGCAGACCACGATGACCGCGATGAGGAGCACCGCGGCCTGCACGATCGAGTAGTCGCGGTTGGTGACCGCCGTCACCAGCAGCGAGCCGAGGCCGGGCCAGGTGAAGACGCTCTCCACGATCACCGCGCCGCCCAGCAGCGTGCTCACGTGCAGCGCGCCGACGGTCACGACGGGGGTCGCCGCGTTGCGCACCACGTGCCCGGTCACCACTTCGCGGGTGCTGAGCCCTTTGGCGTACGCCCGCTGCACGTAGGGCTCCGCCATGGTGTCGGCGACGCTGCTGCGGGTGATCCGGGTGAGCAGCGCGGTGAAGGGGGCCGCGAGCGTGAGCGCAGGGAGCACGATGTGCGCCGGGGTGCCGACGCCGGCGCTGGGCAGCAGCCTGAGCTGCAACGCCATCACCAGGATCAGCATGATGCCGATCCAGAACGGCGGCATGGAGTAGAGGGTGAGGGCGAACCCGGAGATCCCGCGGTCGATCCACCGGCCGCGGTAGGCGCCGGCCAGCGCTCCGAGCACGACGCCCGCCATCGCGATGACGGTCGCCGTCAGGGTGAGCTCGACCGAGGCCGGCAGCCGGGACAACACCAGCTCGACCGCCGGCTGCCCGAAGCGGTAGGACTCCCCGAAGTCGAGCGTCACCAGCTGGGTCAGATAGTGCCAGTACTGCACCGGCAGCGGCTGGTCCAGGCCGAGCCTGGTCCGGGCGGCCGCCACCTCGGCCGCCGTGGCGTCCGGTCCGAGCAGCACCAGGGCCTGGTCTCCGGGGGCGGCCCGCATGATGAAGAACACGAGGGTGGCGGCGCCGAAGATGATCAGCACTCCGGTCGCCGCCGTGCGCAACGCGTACCTGGTCATCGCCGCACCACCCGGCTGATCGAGTTGCCGCGCACGTCGGTGCACGGCACGACCAGCTGAAGGGGCGGCTGCTCCGCGCCTTCGAGCAGGTTGACCAGCAGCTGCACCGCGGCCCTGCCGATCTCCACGCGGGGGATCTCGAACGACGTCCAGATCCTGGTGGCGGTCGGCGGCGGTGCGGAGCCCAGGAAGGCGACCGACAGGTGGTCGGGGATGCGCACGCCGGCCGCCTCGGCGACCTTGGCCAGGGCGAGGCCGGTGGCGTTGTCCTCGGAGGGTTCGACCACGACCGCCGTGACCCCGTCCCGGACCCATCCGGTGACCCGGTCCGTGCCGATGTCCGCGGCGCCGGAGGAGAACTCGACCACGAGGTCGTCCGGGCGCAGGTTCGCGGCCTGCGCGCCCTGTCGCAGGCCGCGCTCGCGATCGTCGCCCGGCTCGGCTCCGTCGGTCTGCCGCAGGAGCAGGATGCGCCGGTGCCCGAGCGCGACCAGCTCCTCCACGAGGGCCGCGGTCGGGGTGACGTAGTCGGGGGCGACGTAGGACAGCTCGGTTTCCGAGATGTCGCGCCGGCCGATGAAGACGAAGGGGAAGCCCTCCTTGGCGAGGTTCGCCAGGTCGTCACGGGAGATGTGACGGCCCAGCAGGACGCAGCCGTCGGCCTTCAGCAGCGCGTTGCGCCCTCTGGCGTAGACCCCGCCCTGGGCGGTGTTGGCCGAGGTGAACAGCAGCAGGTCGTAGCCGAGCCGCGCCGCCTCCTCCTCCACCCCGAGCAGGAACGGGTGGTAGAAGTCCCGCTGGTCGACCGGGAACACCGACTCGAACGTGTAGAGCCCGATGGTCTTGACGGTCATCCCGCGCAGCGCGCGGGCGGCGGGGTTGGCGGCGTACCCCAGGTCTTCGATCGCCTGCTGCACGCGCCGGCGGGTCTCCTCTGCCACCGGCACACCGTCTCCCCCGTTCAGCACGAGGGAGACCGTGGCCTGGGAGACCCCGGCCCGCTGGGCGATCTCGACTTGGGTGGGGCGACGGGGCCCCGCTCGTTTGCGCATGGCGATCCACTTGACTAATACGTAACGACTCGGAGGCACTCTAGGGACCCGGAGGGGGTGCACACAAGGGGTAGATTTCCCCCACATTACGTCGAGGCAGCGCAAAGCGGGCGTAAAACGGTCATCCGCCGCCTCTTGTAAGCCGGAAATGACGTCTGTACGATCCACGATCTATACGTATCAACCCGCTTCATGGGAGGTAGGGGCCATGCCCGAGGGCACCGATCGTCGAGCGCTCTTACGAATCGGCGGTGCGGCACTGGGCGCGGCCGCGGCCACCGCGTCATGGGGAGCCTCCCCCGTGGCGGCCGCGACCGCGGACCCGCCGGAAATCGTCACGCCCCAGGAATTCGGCGCGCTGGCCGACGGGAAGCACGACGACACCGAGGCCATCGAGCAGGCCATCAACGCCCAGCGCACGCAGTACCGGATCGTCGTCTTCCCGCCGGGCACCTACCGGATCACCCGGACCATCGTCATCCCCGACCAGCCCGACGAGAACTACAACCGCATCCAGCTACGCGGTTACAGCACCATGACGAACCGCGCGTCCATCATCCAGGTGGAGCACGACGGCGTGGGCATCGACGTACGGTGCTCGCTCGCCGCGATCCACGGCCTGGCCTTCGTCGCCCCCGCCAAGACCGAGAACAACCGGGCGCTGCGCTTCGCCGGCGAGGTCAACACCGACGACACCGACGCCGCCATCCTGGAGTGCACGTTCGTGTCGTTCAAGCTGGCCGTCGAGCACGTCGGCCGCGGACTGTACTTCTCGCACAACCTCGTCGCCCTCTGCACCACCGGCATCAGCCTCGCCTGGCCCACCGATGGCGTCGGCGGCGGCCCCGTCCACGTCCCGCCGTACGGGTTGCGGAAGTGGCTCATCACCAACAACCACTTCCACAGCCCGTTCCAGGCCATCGTCACGGAGGGCGCCGAGGACGCCGACTTCCGCGGCGCGATCATCCAGGGCAACCTGCTCGACATCGGCCGGCGCCTGCTGATCGGCAGCCTCACCAACTCCACCATCAGCGGCAACATGGTGGAGAAAGGCGACAACGGGCCGATCATCGAGATCACCAGCGGGGGCCACAACCTGACGATCGCCGACAACGTGCTCGGCGGGCTCGAACCTCCCCTGAACGACGGCCCGAGCGCCATCCAGTTCTCCAGCGGCGTCAGGGCGCAGAACGTCACCATCAGCGGGAACACCTTCAACTGGCTCAACCACTCGCCCATCCGGTTCGAGAACGACGCCAGCAAGATCACCATCGCGAACAACTCGTTCGACCACTGGAACCTCGACGGCAAGTCCGACGCCGCCGCGATCAGGGTGGCCGGGAAGGCGACCGCGTTCAGCGTCATCGGCAACGTCATCTCGGCCGACCCCGCCGACCGGCCGCCGATCATGACCACCGGCGGGCTGCACGGGTCACACGTGATCGGCAACGCCTCCGCGCACGTACCGCTGGTCGCGGGCACGGTGGGGGCGGACTCGTTCGTGCAGGCCGGCCCTGGCCGGTTCAACCGGATGGAGGTCGCCCAGCCGCTGGGCGCGGCGGCGAAGGTGGTCAGCACCTCGACCGAGAAGCCCACGGTGGGCGAGGACCACTACGGCTCGTTCGTCGTGGAGGGCAACAACGCCAACCCGGGCGTCAAGGGCGGGCTGCGGGTGGTCCCGGTCAACCAGTCGGGATCGGCCGCCACCGAGTTGCTCTGCTCGACCACGAACACCAACGAGCTGGTCTCCATGGCCTCCAGCGCCACCGGGCTGATCCCGCCCGCCGACAACGCGCGCGATCTGGGCAGCCCGGACCGGCGGATGCGCACTGTGTACGCACACCAGGTGGCCCTGGCCGAGCACGCGCCGGGCGCGCTGCCGAACGCGGCCGGCCACATCGGAGGCGTCATCATGGTCCGCGACCCGGAAACCGGCAAGCGCGGCCTCGCGCTCTCCGACGGGGACGCCTGGCGCAGCGTCGCGCTCGGCCCGAAGGTCTGACCGGCCGGCGTGGCGCCGATCCGGCTCGCTCCTGACGCCCGGCCGGACGTCTGGCGGGGCGGCCTGGCCTGGACGGAGGAGGGCGGCTGGTGGCAGCCGTGGCGGCTGCCGCCCGGCCGGATCGCCACCGCCCACGCTTCCGGCCTGGTCACGCGGGCGCGCATGCCGGCCGGGGTCCGCGCGGTCGTCCGTACCGACGCGAGCGCGCTGGAACTGCGCACCCACGCCGCAGACGACGACGTGACATCGCTGGACGTCGTCGTGGACGGCGCGTTGTGGCGGCGTACGGCGCTGACGGCGGGGGCGGCGACGAGCCAGGTCTCGTTGCCGCCCGGCGCCAAGGTCGTCGAGGTGTGGTTGCCCCAGTTCGGCGAGCTCCGGACGGGTGCCCTCGTCCTGCACGGCGCGACGTACGCCGCCGCCGTGGACGAGGGCCCCCGCTGGGTCGCGTACGGGAGCTCGATCACGCAGTGCCGCTCGGCCGCCGGCCCGAGCCGGACGTGGCCCGCTCTCGTCGCGCGCCGCCTCGGCTGGGACCTCACCTGTCTCGGCTTCGCCGGGGAGTGCCACCTCGACCCCGTCGCCGCCGGGGCCATCGCGCGTACGCCCGCGGATGTGATCTTGTTGTGCCTCGGTATCAACGTGTACGGCGCCGCGAGTTTCGGCCCGCGGACCTTCGCCGGCCAGGTGTCCGGGTTCGTCCAGGCGGTCCGCGACGCGCATCCGCGGGCGCCGATCGCCGTGCTCTCGCCGATCGTCTCACCGGACCGTGAGCGGCTGCCCAACCAGGCGATGATGACCCTCGAAGACGTCCGCCGCGCCGTCACGGACGCCGTGACGACGCTGCGCCGATGCGGCGATACCGGCCTCCACCTCATCGACGGCCCGAGCGTTCTCGGGGCCGGTGACGCCCACCTCCTCCTGCCCGACGGCCTGCACCCCGACGCCGACGGCTACCGCCTCATGGCCGCGCGGCTCGCCCCCCGCCTGGCCGGCCTCCGTCCGGCACCACCACGTCCAGCCACACCAGTGTGACCGCATCGATAAGGTGGCGACGTGGCACCGAGACGC
This sequence comes from Nonomuraea sp. K271, assembly GCF_009908215.1. Classification (NCBI taxonomy): domain Bacteria; kingdom Bacillati; phylum Actinomycetota; class Actinomycetes; order Streptosporangiales; family Streptosporangiaceae; genus Nonomuraea; species Nonomuraea sp. K271. The sequence continues at coordinate 19,245 of NZ_JAAAHR010000118.1, forward strand.
GCCCGTGGGCCCGGAGCCCACCACGAGCAGCGGCGCAACGAGATCGCCGACGCCGTGCTCGCCATCGTCGCCGACCGCGGCCTGGCCGCCGTTTCCCTGACCGAGGTGGCGGCCCAGGCCGGCATCTCACCCGGCCGGGTGCAACACTATTTCCCGGCGAAGCGGCAACTCATCGAGGCCGCATTCGAGCGGGGCAACGAGCTGTCCAGCGTACGCATCAGGCAGAAGACCGGCTCCGCCCTCGACGCCGCCGACCCCCGCCTGGTGCTCACCACCGTGCTTACCGAGCTCATCCCGTACGACGCCACCACCGAGGCCCACATGCGGGTACGCCAGTCCTTCCACGCCCTCGGCCTCGCCGAGGAGAGCATCGCGGCCAGGCTGCGCATCCTGTACGCCGGACTCCACCGCCGGCTGGCCGACCTGATCAGAAGGGACCAGCGAGCCGGCCGCGTCGCCGCCGAGGTGGACGCCTCCGGCACCGCCCTGTCCCTCGTGGCCCTGGCCGAAGGACTCGCCGCCTACGTGCTGACCGGCGTCGCCCCCTCCGCCGTGGCACGTGACCGGCTGCTGGGCGAGATCACCGCCCTCTACACCCGCACCACCGACCAGGCGTGAGCCGGCGTCACCGATCGGTCAGGATGGGAGAAGCGCAGGTCGGGGAGCCGCCGTTACCGTGACGGTATGGACATCGCCATTCACACGACCTTCCTGCCGCACGACGACCCGGAGGCCTCCCTGGCCTTCTACCGCGACACCCTCGGCTTCGAGGTACGCAGCGACGTCGGGCAGGGGACGATGCGCTGGATCACGGTCGGCCCGCCCGGCCAGCCCGGCACGTCCATCCTCCTGGCGCCCCCGGCCGCCGATCCCGGCATCACCGAGGACGAGCGCCGCACCATCCAGCAGATGATGGCCAAGGGCACCTACGGCTGGATCCTGCTGGCCACCAGGGACCTCGACGGCGTGTTCAGGAAGGTGCGGGCCGGCGACGCCGAGGTCGTCCAGGAGCCGACGGAGCAGGTGTACGGCGTGCGCGACTGCGCCTTCCGCGACCCCGCGGGCAACCTGGTCCGCATCCAGGAAGTGCGCTGAGCGAGCGCGGGCCGTCGACGAGAGGGGTTTGCTCATGTGCCATCCCGCGTGGGGACGCGCGCTCACCACGGCGGAACGCCTGAAGGACCTCGCGCGGCTGCGCCGCGTACGCGACCGCATCGACAGGGAGTACGCCCAGCCGCTGAACGTCGAGGCGCTCGCCCGCGGCGTGCACATGTCGGCCGGGCACCTCAGCCGCCAGTTCCGCCTCGCCTACGGGGAGTCGCCGTACGCCTATCTGATGACGCGCCGCATCGAGCGCGCGATGGCGCTGTTGCGCCGTGGCGACCTCAACGTCACCGAGGTCTGTTTCGCGGTGGGCTGTTCGTCGCTGGGCACGTTCAGCACCCGTTTCACCGAGCTGGTCGGCATGCCGCCCAGCGTCTACCAGCGCCGCGGGGCGGGTGCCGCGGCGGGGATGCCGTCGTGCGTGGCCAAGCAGGTGACGCGGCCGATCAGGACGAGGGAGGCGCCCGTCGCCGAGCCCCAGCCCGCGTGACGACGTGAACCCGGCGCGGCCTGCGCCAGTGATCTCGGGGGTGCGGCGGCGGCTTGGGCGAGGACGCGTGACGGCGGAAGGTGTGCGCCAGCTCATAGTGCGCTGCCGGAATGTGTGTCCGAGTCACCTGGTCCAGCGGCCCGGCTGCCACTTAGCGTTCACGGTTACGGCGGTCTGAGCGTGACTCGGGTCACGTCGTGACGCGCGAGGAGGGCGCATGGGAGCAGATCCGGTGGGGAGCGGGCACGGTGCCGCCCCGGGCGGATCCGTCCCCATCCTGCGGGTGCGCGGCCTGAGCAGGGAGTTCCGTGGCTTCCTCGCGGTGGACGGCGTGGACCTGGACATCGCCGAGGGCAGCGTGCACGCGCTGGTGGGTCCCAACGGCGCCGGCAAGACCACCCTGTTCAACCTGCTCACCGGGTTCCTGAAGCCGAGCGCGGGCAGCGTGCTGCTGGCGGGCGGCCGGGAGCTGGCCGGGCGCAGCCCCGAGGCGATCACCCGGCTGGGCGTGGCGCGCTCGTTCCAGATCACCAGCCTGTTCGCCGAGCTCACCCCGCACCAGCACGTGGAGCTGGCGCTGGCGAGCCCCACCGGTCTCGGCTGGCGGTTCTGGCGTTCCGACCGGGCGCTGGCCCGCTTCGCGGAGCGCGCCGAGGAGCTGCTCGACCAGGTCGGGCTCTCCGGCCACGGCCATGTGCCCGCGGGTTCGCTGCCGTACGGGAGCAAACGGGCGCTGGAGCTGGCGCTGGCCCTCGCCCTGGACCCCAAGGTGCTGTTGCTCGACGAGCCGACGGCCGGGATGGGCGTGGAGGACGTCGACCGTACGAGCGAGCTTGTCCGCAAGATCCGCGCGGGCCGGACCGTGGTTCTGGTCGAGCACAACATGAACGTGGTGGCCAGCCTGGCCGACCGGGTGACCGTCCTGCAGCACGGCAAGGTGCTGGCCGAAGGCCCGTACGCCGAGATCCGCCACGACCCGCGGGTCATCACCGCCTACCTCGGAGACTCTCATGCTGCGCGTTGACCGGCTGTCGGCCTGGTACGGCGAGGCGCAGGCCCTGCGCGAGGTGTCGATGCGGGTGGACGAGGGCGAGATCGTCACGCTGGTCGGCCGCAACGGCGCGGGCAAGACCACGCTGCTGCGCTGCCTGATGGGGCTGCACGGCACGTACGGCAGGACCACGGGCACGGTGTCGCTGTTCGACGAGGACATCTCCGGCCTGGCCCCGCACCGCAGGGCCCGCCGCGGCCTGGGCTTCGTCCCCGACGACCGGGGCGTGTACGCCACCTTGTCGGTCGAGGAGAACCTGCTGCTCCCGCCCGTGACCAAGGGCGGCCAGGAGCCGTGGCCGCTGAAGCGCGTGTACGAGACGTTCCCGCCGCTGCGCGAACGCCGTCGGTTCCCCGGGACGAAGTTGTCGGGCGGTGAGCAGCAGATGCTCGCGCTGGCCCGTGTGCTGCGCACGGGCGCCCGGCTGTTGTTGTGCGACGAGCCGACCGAGGGCCTGTCGCCGCTGATCGTCCAGCAGATCGGCGAGATCCTGCGCGAGGTCAAGGCGGCCGGGGTGACGGTCCTGCTCATCGAGCAGAACGTGCACTTCGCCGCCACCGTCGCGGACCGCCACTACCTGCTCGCCGAGGGCCGGATCGTCGAGTCGCTGGACAACGACCAGGTCCGCGAACGCGAGCACGAGTTGCTCGAATACCTCGGGATCTGACGACCACGACGCTGGGGAAACAGAGGAGATGCCTGAATGAGAGTCACAGGCTGGGGCGGCTGCCTGGCCGCCACGGGGCTGCTGCTGGCCGGATGCGGCGGCGGTCCTGGCGGTGGCGACGAGAAGATCAGTGACGGCAAGGTGGTGCTGGCCGTGCTGAACGACCAGTCGGGCATCTACGCCGACACCTCGGGACGTCAGACGATCGAGGCCGTCAAGATGGCGGTGACCGACTTTCAGGCGAAATATGGTGACAAGGCGGTGTCCAAGACGATCGAGGTCAAGGACGCCGACCACCAGAACAAGCCCGAGATCGCCAACTCCAAGGCGCAGGAACTCTACGACCGGCAGCAGGCCGACGTGATCCTCGACGTGCCGACCTCCTCGGCCGCGTTCGCCGTCGCCACCATCGCCAAGAACAAGAAGAAGGTGTTCATCGACGTCGGCGCGGCCAGCACCGAACTCGAGGGCAAACAGTGCAACAAGTACACCTTCCACTACGGCTACAACAGCTACATGCTGGCGCACGGCACCGGCGCCGAGGTCACCAAGGACGGCTCCAAGAACTGGTACATCGTCTACCCCGACTACGCGTTCGGGCAGGACATGCAGAAGACCTTCAGCACGGCGATCAAGGAAGCGGGCGGCACCGTGGTCGCGTCCGACCCGACCCCGTTCCCCAACGACAACTTCTCCACGTTCCTGCTCAAGGCGCCGAACCTGGACCCCAAGCCGCAGGTGATCGGCACGATGCAGGCCGGCGGTGACCTCGTCAACCTGGTCAAGCAGTACAACGAGTACAAGCTGCGCGACAAGGGCGTCGGGCTCGCGGTCGGGCTGCTGGCGCTCAGCGACATCCACTCGCTCGGGTCGGACGCCCTGGCCGGGACCCGCTACACCGACATGTGGTACTGGAACGCCGACGAGAAGTCCCGCGCCTGGGCCGACAAGTTCCACGCCAAGACCGGCAAGCGGCCCACCGCCAACATGGCGGCCAACTACTCGGCCGCCCTGCAGTATCTCGAGGCCGTGCAGCGCGGCGGCACCGACAACTCCGACGAGGTGGTCAAGCAGCTGGAAGGCCACAAGATCGAGGACATGTTCGCCCGCAACGCCACCATCCGCGCCCAGGACCACCTGCTGCTGCACGACGCGTACCTGTCGGAGGTCAAGCCGTCCAGCGAGGTCAAGGAGCCGTACGACTACGTGAAGGTCCTCAAGACCATCCCGGCGTCGGAGGCGTTCCAGCCGCAGCCCGACCCGGCCTGCAAGCTGTAGGCGGCCGGCGTGCTCCAGCAGGCGTTCAACGGGCTGGTGGGCGGGGCCTTCTACGCCCTGCTCGCCCTCGGCCTGTCCGTCATCTTCGGCATGCTCGGCGTGGTCAACCTGGCCCACGGCGCCTTCTACATGCTCGGCGCCTTCGGGGCGTTCATCGCGCTCGACGCGTTCGGGCTGAACTTCTGGATCGCCCTGCTGCTGGTGCCGCCGCTGCTGGGCGTCGCCGGAATCGTGCTGGAACGGCTGTTCATCCGGCGGCTGACGCCGCTCGACCCGCTCTACAACTTCCTGTTCACGTTCGGGCTCGCGTTGATCCTCCAGGACCTGGTCAAGCGGGAGTACGGGGTGAGCTCGCAGCCCTACCCGAGGCCGCCGGAGCTGGACGGCACGGTCGACCTCGGGCTGTTCACCTACCCGGCCTACCAGGTGTTCGTGCTGGCCGTGTCGGTGCTGATGTGCGTCGCCGTGTGGCTGGTGCTCACGCGCACCCGGGTCGGCATGATCGTCAGGGCCGCGACCGAGCGGCCCGAGCTGACCCGCGGGCTCGGCATCGACGTCGGCCGGTGGGTGACCCCGGTGTTCGGCTTCGGCATCGCGCTGGCCGCGTTCGCCGGCGTGCTGGCCGCGCCGATGCGGGCGGTCAACCCGCTCATGGGCGCCGACCTCATCATCACCGTGTTCGCGGTCGTGGTGATCGGCGGCCTCGGCTCGGTGTTCGGCTCGGTCGCGGCCGGCTTCGCCGTCGGGCTGGTGTCGGCCCTCGGCAACCTGTACGTGCCGGCGCTCTCGCAGATCCTGGTGTTCATCCTCATGGCCGTCGTGCTGCTGTGGCGCCCGGCCGGGCTGTTCGGACGCGAGGAGGCGTTCCGGTGATCCTGACCAGGCTGGCCCGCTCGGGCCGGGGCGGATGGCTGCTCCTCGCCGCCGGGCTCGTCGCCGCCTTCGCCCTGCCGTGGCTGATCTACCCGCCGGTGGCGCTCGACATCGCCTGCTGGGCGTTGTTCGCCGCGTCGGTGGACCTGCTGCTGGGCTTCACCGGGCTGCTGTCGTTCGGGCACGCCGCGTTCTGGGGCGGGTCGGCGTACTGCACAGGGCTGATCGCGCTGCACACCGGGATGCCGTTCCCCGTCGCGATCGCGGGGGGCGCGGTGTTCACGGCGCTGCTGGCGCTGCCGATCGGGTTCCTGTCCGTACGGCTCAGCGGCATCTATTTCGCCATGGTCACCCTGGCCTTCGCCCAGATGATCTATTTCGTCGCCAACCAGTGGAGAGACGTCACCGGCGGCGAGAACGGCCTGCAGGGCATCCCGCGCGAGTTGTTCGGGCTCGACCTGTCCGACTCGTTCTCCTTCTACTACGCGGGCCTGCCGTTCGTGCTGGCCGGGCTGTTCGCCGCCTGGCGGATCGTCCGTTCACCGTTCGGACGGGTGCTGGTGTCCATCCGCGCCAACCCCGACCGGGCGCGGGCCCTCGGCTATCCGGTCGACCGTTACAAGCTCCAGGCGTTCGTCCTGTCCGCCGCGCTCGCCGGCACGGCCGGCGGGGTCTTCTCCGTCGGCCACGGCTTCGCCTCGCTCGAAGGCGTCTACTGGACCACCTCCGGGCAGGCCGTGATGATGGTGATCCTCGGCGGGATCGGCACGCTGTGGGGCGGCGCCATCGGCGCGGCCCTGATCGTCCAGCTCCAGGACTTCCTGGCCACCGCCGGGTTCGCCGAGACCGGGATCATCACGGGCACCATCTTCATCGTGGTCGTGCTGCTGTTCCGCCGCGGCATCTGGGGAACCGCCCGCCACCTGCTGATCACCCCTCGTACGCCCGCCACGCCCGCCGACGTGGCCGCCGAGCCCAAGAAGTCCGTCGACACCCCGGTCTGACCGCGCGCGCCGAGGGTGAAAATCGCACCCGCCTGGCATTTCGGGTGCCACAGGTCTTGACTAGGGCCCATTGTGGAAGCACGAATGTTACAACAATGGGCAAGTCATCCTTCAAGCGGCGGTCGGCAGCGTCGGAACCACCGGACGCGTCCTGCGGACGAGCCGGGGTCGGCGGGAGCGAGGGTGTGAACAGGCGCAGTTTCCTCCAGCTTCTCGTCGACGGTGCGCCGCTGCCCCACTACGACGAGGTCCTGCACGACGCGGTGGCGGGCGCCGCCTCACCCGCCGAGATAGCCGATCTGCAGGCCGAGCACACGCTCGCCCTCCAGCTCCGCGACACGCTGGAGAAGCGGCGCAGCCGCCATGAGCAGCAGCGTGCGCTGGTGGAGTGCGCGAAGGAACTCGCGGAGGACCGCAGCGACCCCGACACGATCCTGAGCCTGATCGTGAGCCAGGCGCAGCGGCTGCTCGGCTGCGACATGGCCTACCTGAGCCTCAACGACAACGAGGGCCGGGCGACCTGCATGCAGGTGATGGTGGGCGCGACATCCTCGGCCTGGAAGGACGTCAGGATCCCGTTCGGGATCGGCATCGGCGGCAGGGTCGCCGCGACGGGCACGCCGTTCTCGACGCCCGACTACTTCAGCGACGAACGGCTGACGCACGATCCTGCGGTCGACGCCTCGGTCAGGGCGGAGCGGCAGGTGTCGATCGTCGGCGTACCGCTGCGCACCAGCGCGGTCATCGGGGTGCTGTTCGCCTCCAACCGCACGCCGGGCTGGTTCTCCCACGACGCCATCGCCCTGCTCGGCTCGTTCGCCACGCTCGCCGCGACCGCCATCGAGCAGGCGCGGTCGAGGCACGACCGGCAGCAGACGCTGGCGGCGCTCCGGCGGGAGAACGCGGCACTCCGGCAGCGCGCTGCCGACCAGGAGAGGGCGGTCGCGGCCCACGACCAGAGCATGGCCATCGTGCTCCGCGGCGGCGGCGTGCAGGAGGTCGTGGCCGCGGCGGGCGACCAGCTCGGCGGCGTGCTGGCCATCTTCGACGAGTTCGAGACGCCGGTCGCCTGGACCCCTGGAGCTTCCGACGAGGTGCTGAAGGCGATGTCCGCCGCGGTGGGCGGTGTCGCCGGCCGCTCCGCCGCCTCCACCCACGACGGGACGTACTGGGTCACCGGCCTCGTCGCCGGCACCGAGAACATCGGCACGCTCGTCTGGGGGCCGCCGACCGCGCCCTCCGAGGTGGGCGACCTGGACAGGCGGCTGCTCGCCAGGGCCGCCGTCGTCGCCTCGCTGCTGCAGCTGTTCAGCCGCAACCTCGCCGCGGCCGAGGCCAGGGTGCGCGGCGAACTTCTCGACGACCTCCTCACGCCCACCCCCCGTACGTACTCGTCGCTGGCCGAACGGGCGCTGCGGATCGGCTACCAGCCGCAGAAGCGGCATGCCGTGGTGGTCGCGCACATCCGGGCGGAGAACCGGCGCAGCCTCGCCTCCGTCGCCTCCGACCTCGCTGCCGCCCGCGACGGCCTGAGCACGGTACGCGACGGCCAGGCGATCCTGGTCGTGCCCTCCGACGACCCGTCGCTGACCGGCCGCCAGACGGCACGCTCGATGACCACGCGGCTCGGCTCGCCGGTCACCGTCGGCGCAGCGGGACCGGTCGACGACCCGGCCGACCTGCCGAGCGCGTACGCGGAGGCGCTGGCCTGCGTACAGGCTCTGCTCCGGCTCGAACGGGTGGGAGCCGCGGCCACGGCAGACGACCTCGGGTATGCCGGGCTGCTGCTGGGCGACGGCGCGTCCGCGGTGCGCTTCGTGGCGCGGACGCTCGGGCCGGTCATCCGGCACGACGAGCAGCGCTCCACCGCGCTGATGGAGACGCTCGACACCTACTTCGCCACCGGGCAGAGCCTCGTCGCCAGCGCCAAACGCCTGCACATCCACCCGAACACCGTCACCCAGCGGCTCGACCGGGTCAGACGCCTGCTCGGCATGGACTGGAACAGCCCTGACCACACGCTGGAGGTGCAGCTGGCGCTGCGGCTGCACCGGCTCCGCCGCGAACTGGACGACTGACACCGCCGGTCGCGGCGGCCGGCGGAAACGGCGAGGAAACAGCCTGGGGAGCACAGTGAGGGCGATCGCCGGAGAACCGGCACGCCGTGTGGCGCGGTGACCTCAGCCGAAAGGACGTCGACCAGTGAAGCGTGTGACAGCGGGTCGTGGCCTGCTCTCCGGAGCCCTGCTGCTGGGTTACCTGACGACCGGCCTGCCCGCCGCCGCCGAGTCCGGCATCCCTGCCATCCGGTGGGAGAAATGCCCCGAGTTCTCCGACGACGACCTGCGCGACCAGAACCTGAAGGAGGAGCAGTTCGCCGAGTTCAGGCGGCTGCTCGCCCGTACGGACTGCGGGACGATCCGCGTACGCAGAACTGCGACGAACCGAACGGCAAGCAGATAACGGTGGCTCTGACCAGGTTGCGGGCCTCCGACCGGAAGAACCGCCTGGGCAGCGTCGCGCTCAACCCCGGCGGGCCGGGCGGCTCAGGCTACCTGATGCCCATCCACCTCGTCATGAGGGGTGCCGAGGGACTCGACGAACGTCACGACCTGATCGGCATCGACCCGCGCGGCGTCGGCCGCAGCACCAAGGTGATCTGCCCCGACATCCCGCGCGGCACGCCCCCGCCCGGCCCGATCGGCGAGCAGCGCGCCAGGGAGGCCTACGCCGCCATGGTCGCCTGGAGCGAGCAGTGCGTCCAGCGGGATCCCGCGTTCCTGCGCCAGCTCACCACCCCCAACGTGGCCCGCGACATCGACCGGATCCGCGCCGCCCTGGGCGAGCGGAAGATCGGCTTCTTCGGCATCTCCTGGGGCACGTGGCTCGGCGCGGTCATGCGGACCATGTATCCCGCCAGGGTGGGCCGGATGTGGCTGGACAGCGTGGTCCCACCCCGTGCGTGGCAGGACTTCGGGACGGATGTCCACGACAACGCCGTGGACCGCAACTTCCGGCGCATGGCCGCGTGGATGGCCGAACGCCACGACACCTACGGCCTGGGCACGTCCGAGCGGCAGGTGGTGTCGGCCGTGGAGGACATGGTCAGGCGGTACGACCTCGAACCGCTGTCCTTCACCGACATCGACCTCACCGTGGACGGCGGGCTGATCTCGCGGGCCGCCGGCCCGCCCAGCGGCCAGTGGCCCAGGATGGCCCAGGTGCTCAAGGAACTCGCCGACGCCACGGGCCCGGCCGCGCCCCCGGCCGTCAAGGAGGCGTTCGGCAACCCGGCGGGCGGGGGCGGGGACACCGGCACCGACAGGACGGCCGGCCGCGCGTACCACTGCAACGAGGACCCCACCCCGAGCACGTTCGCGCCGAGCTGGAAGGACTACCAGCAGCGTCTCAAGCGGTATCCGGTGACCAGCCGGACGGCGAACTTCGTGCACATGTGCGCGGGATGGCCGCTGCCGGCGATGACGCCGACGGTACGGCCCACCGGGGGGTCGCTCATGTTGTCCGGCCACCGCTACGAGACCGTGACACCGTACGAATGGGCGCGGGTCATGCGCGCGGCCATCGGCGGAACGCTGGTGAGCATCGACGACGACGTGCACGGCTCGGCGGCGCAGGTGCCCGGCTGCGCCGCGAAGGTGATCGCCTACTTCGAGACCGGCAGGCGCACCACCACGTGCCCGGGAAAGCCGGCTCAGCAGACCTTGTAAGACTGCCGCGAGGAGTTGTACGCGCAGGAGTCGATCAGTTTCCCGGCCGGGTTCCGCAGGTAGGCGGTGTCGCTGGTCTGGTTCCAGATGTAGGCCAGCGTGCCTCCGCTCCTGCCCCAGTAGCGGGTGGTGCTGGTGTTCTTGCCCCTTCCGGTGCGCAGGGTGACCGTTTTCCCGGCCCTGAGGGTGAACGTGCCGAACCTGTAGATGTGGTCCTGCCGCCTGGTCGCGTCGCGCACGGTCCAGCCGGCGAGGTTGACGGCCTTCCTCGTCATGTTCCTGATCTGCACGTACTCGCCGTTCAGGCTGCTGTTCGCGCCGTAGTCCGGTGAACCGGGCGAGTCATAGTAGATCTTGGTGATCTGGACGGCGGGGGCGGCGGCGTAGGCGGGCTGCGCGGCGACGACGGAGGACGCGGCTAACAGGGTGGCGGTCAGCAGGGATCGGGTACGCACGGGGACAACTCCCAGGTAGTGGGACATGATGTGGAACGATCCTATTGATGACCAGTGGGCCTGGATGGACCGTTCCCATATCGGTTTGGTGTCCCATGGGCGGCTTGACTCCGGGTCGACGCACGCGTGCAGGTGCGGCCGGGCCGTGAAGGTGGGAGTGGCTGTCCCTGGTTGAGGCGTCCCCGGCTGGTACAGACTTGTGACCATGCGCCGGCGACCCGGCTCTGCGATATCGCATTCTTCAGATGCACGATCCATGCCTCGGACGGGAGAATTATTCGCTCCAAGGTGCCCGAATATGCATGGAAACGCACCGTGCAGCACTCGTGATGGACGGTGAGCGGTATTATCACGACTTGTTGTCCTTTTCGGGGCATCGAGGTGCGTCAGGCGTGCGTTCCCGCAGTTCGGCCGACCGACCGGCACTCGTGAATGGGTCACCGAGAGTTTCCGACCAGCGCGTCCGAGAGCCCGGACCGGCAATGTCCGGAGGGGGTTAGGAGATATGTCATCGGGGAGCAGTGATAAATCCGCATCGCTGGGATCGCGCCTTCAGGCCGCGCGGGATATGGCGTTCGTGGGGCGTGAGGAAGAGCTCGCGCTTTTCCAGGCGGCATTGTACGGCGGCGGCTGCAACGTCCTGTACGTGCACGGTCCCGGCGGAATCGGCAAGTCGGCCCTGTTACGTCGGTTCGCGTGCGAGGCCACGATGGCGGGCCGTGCGGTGTCCCTGGTGGACGGGCGCACGCTGGAGCCGTCTCCGGCGGCGTTCGAGGCCGAGGCCGGCCGGGTGCTCCGTGACGCGGACGCGGTGTTGCTGGTCGACAACGTCGAACGTGTGCGGGGCTGGGAGGAGTGGCTGCTTGAGCGGTTCCTGCCGCGGGTGCCCATGGGGGCGCTGGTGGTGATCGCGGGGCGATGTCCGCCGG
>NZ_JAAAHR010000119.1:0-30768 GCF_009908215.1 Nonomuraea sp. K271
GTTCGGCGCAGCGGTAGGGATTCGGGTGAAACGCGGCGGTTGCCCGTCGGCATGGCGGGTCGGTGGCATACCATCAGTCGTGTTCGGGAAGACGCCGGTCGCGATCATTTCGCAAGAAACGTTCATGACCGACGCCTGCGGATCACGGTCCACCGTACGCAAAACCCTTGCAAATACGACCCGATTGATGCCGTTTAGCCTGGTAGATGCCTAAATGTCCAGCTGTGATGTGCGTTACAGAAGGCCCTAGGAGCGGAATCTTTCCTACGGGTTTCTTCGTTCCCTGCGTCATAGCTCAGGACGAAGTCCGTCAGAGCAGTGAAAGCCCCGTAGAGGGGACCTACGACGAAAAGGTTTGGCTGACGATGAACAGCACCACCGTCTCCGCCGAGCTTGGCCTTCGGCTTGTGGTCCCCGACCGTACAACCGTCCCCCTGCTCGCCGGGTTGAGTTACACAGCCGACGACCCATACGCCATCCGCATGGCCTTCCACGTAGGGAACGACGAGCCGGTCGAGTGGATCTTTGCTCGCGAGTTGCTGACCGTGGGCATCGTGCGCCGCGTCGGCGACGGCGACGTGCAGGTGTGGCCCGCGCGCGCCGACGGCGAGCGCACGCTGCACATCAGCCTGACGTCACCGTTCGGGCAGGCACTCTTCGAGGTGCCGCTTGCCCCGCTCACCGAGTTCCTCCACCGCACGTACGAGAAGGTGCCCGCCGGCCGCGAGACCGACTTCATGGACCTGGACAGCGAACTGACCAACATGCTCTGGCCCTCGTGACCGGAAGCCCCCCGAGCGCCCCTCACGAACCGCGACCTGCGAACCGGAGCGTCTTCTGACACGAGGCTAGGCGGGGAGCGACTCCAGCACCCGCCTCATGCGGCCGATCTCGATGCTCTGACCCGAGTACACATCCTTGGCGAGCAGCCGCATGCGCCGGTCCCGGCCGGTCGCGAGTTGTTCTCCCGCCATCTTCACCGCCCCTTCGTGATGCCTGATCATCAGTTCGAGGAACATGCGGTCGAAGGCGGTCCCCTTGGCCGCGCCCAGCGCGTTCAGCTGCTGCTCGGTCGCCATCCCGTACCCCTCGGCCTCTCCGTGGTCGTGTCCCGACGGCGCGGAGCGGCCCAGTTCGGCGAGCCAGCTGGTCATGCCGTTGATCTCCGGGCGCTGGGCGGCGTCGATCGCGCCGGCGATCGAGCGGATGGTCGGCGTGGTCGTGCGGTCGTTCACCAGAGCGGTCATCTGCAGGGCCTGGCGGTGATGCGGAATCATGGCCTCGGCGAAACGCACGTCGGAGGCCACGGTCGGGGCGGGCGTCTGCCCGATCCGTTCCCCGGGGGTGGCCGTGCGTCCAGAGCCTCCGGGGCTGCCTGGCACGATGACCGGCGCCTCCGTACCCACGGCAGAGGGTTGAGCAGGCGGCTGCGAACAGGCGCTAAGGCCCAATATGGTCAGAAGCGTGATGAAGACCGTGCGCGGCGACGAACCTGCTGACATAGCTTCCATACTGAGCCACATCACGAAGGGGAATGCGCGTTGATCTCTGCCAAGCTGCGCGGAGCGTTGTTGTGTACGGTCCTGCTGCTGGTCTCCGCGTGCGCCGGAGTCCCGCTGGGAGGCAGGCCCGAAACGCCCGCCGGGTCGTCGCAGGAGACCAGCGCTCCGGCAAAGACGGCCGCCGACGGCGTGATGAAGAGTGACAACATCGAACACGTCGCCAATATCCCGAGAGCCGCCCCGTTGAACGGTCCTGACGACCTGAACACGGACCTCGCCTTCCAGGGCGACTTCGCGTACGTGGGCAACTTCGGCGGGTTCGCGATCTACGACATCAGCGACCCGACGAAGCCGCAGATCGTCAGCCAGGTGACCTGCCCGGCGCAGCAGAACGACGTCACCGTCTACGGAGACCTGCTCATCCTGTCGATCGACGAGCCGCGCAGCGGCCCGGAGTGCGACTCGCGCGATGACCGCCGCAGCTGGGAAGGGCTGCGCATCTTCGACATCAGCGACAAGAAGAGCCCCAGGTACGTCGGCGCGGTCCAGACCGACTGCGGCTCCCACACGCACACGATGGTCCCCGCCGGGGAGACCCTGTACGTGTACGTCTCGTCGCCGGGCCCGGAGCCCGACTCGGAGACCTGCCAGCCGCCGCACGAGCTCATCCAGATCGTGGAGGTCCCGCTCCAGGCTCCGGAGTCGGCGAGGATCGCGGCGAAGCCTGACCTGTTCCCCGAGCGTTCCAGCAGTGAGGGCGGCTCCGGCTGCCACGACATCACCGCCTACCCGGAGAAGAACGTGGCCGCGGCCGCCTGTTTCGGCGACGGCGTGATCCTCGACATCACCAACCCGGTCGAGCCGAAGGTCGCCCAGCGGCTCGACGACCCCGAGAACTTCGAGATCTGGCACTCGGCGACGTTCAACAACGACGGCTCCAAGATCGTTTTCGGTGACGAGCTGGGCGGCGGCGCGATGGCCACCTGCGACAGGAACACTCCTCCCACGAAGGGCGCGGACGCCGTCTACGACCTGGTGAACGGCCAGCTGGAGCGGCGCAGCTACTTCAAGATCCCGAGGGAGCAGCAGCCGGACGAGAACTGCGTCGCCCACAACGGGTCCCTGATCCCGGTCCCGGGCAAGGACGTCATGGTCCAGTCGTGGTACCAGGGCGGGGTGTCGGTCTGGGACTTCACCGACTCCACCAACCCCAAGGAGATCGGTTTCTTCGAGCGGGGACCCGATGAGGTCGGCGGCATCGTGGGTTCGTGGTCGGCGTACTACTACAACGGCTACATCTACAGCAGCGACATGCGCCAGGGCCTGGACGTCCTGCGGATCGACCATCCGCTCACGGACCCGGCCAAGGAGGTCAAGATGGACGACTTCAACGTACAGACGCAGAAGTCCTACTGAACCTCGGTGGTGCCCCAGGACGGCCAGCAGTGCTTCGACCGCGCCGCCGCGCCCGCGATGGCGGCGCCGTCGAGCCGCACGGTCTCCAGGCCGATACCGGCCCACGGCCACTCCATGGTGAGGACGAAGTCCTCCGGCGGTGGCAGCGGATGCAGCCACAGGGGCGTCTGGTAGAGGGTGTACGCCGCGTCGCCGCGCACGCCGCCGGGAAACCAGGACAGGCTCGGCGGCGCGCAGTGGTGGTCGGTGTCGGAGGCAACCTCGACGCCGTCCGGGTAGCGCAGCGTGATGTGCAGCGACGTGCTCTCCTCGCCGGAGAACGCGGAGTCGAGCTGCAGCGCCAGGCCGCGCGGCGCGGCGGCGTTGCGGGCCACGACGTCGATGTTCAGCAGGCAGCCGGTGTCGAAGGCCTGGATCATCGGCAGCAGGACGGCTAGGGCGGTGGTTCGGGCGAGCACGTGCTCCACCGCGACGATGGCACCCATGGTGGAGATCGGCGGCACCGGGGCTGTCTCCATGCCCTTCATCATCGCCGCAGGACGGGCCGGAGGCGATCCCATGGCATGCGCCTGTCGTCAGCCGGGCGCGGTGATCTCCCCTTGCCGCCAGTTCTCGTACGTCGTCGAGTAGGTGGAGGCGAGCTCGGCGTCGGACAGCCGCATCACCCAGGAGAGCACGAAGCGCCGGGGGCGGTGGTGCCGGTCCAGCTCCAGCTTCCAGGCGATCCTGGTGCCCTTCAGTTCGCTCTTCTTCCAGCCGGCCATGCCCGCGAGCTGCTCCTGGACCACGCCGGGCGCCTTCTCCGCCGGCAGGTCGCCGGAGTGGAGCGTGCCGGCCACGTTCACCCGTTCCGTGCCGCCCACCAGGTCGAGGACGACCCCGATTCCCGACATGGTGACGACCATGTCGAGGTGCTCCTGGCCGGCCCGCTCACGCCGGCCCCTGCGTTTGTCGCCGGACGGCGTCATGGTCACATCCAGCGGGGGCTCGCCCGCCGGGATGACGGTCATGGCGTACGCGCAGTTCTCCCGGCTGGAGCTCACCTCGGGATGGAAGCGGATCCGGCCGTGCGCCTTCGCGGCGAACTCGCTCTGCGTCAGGCCGCCGTCGAAGGTGAGGTCCGCCATCGGCGTCCCCCTGATGGCGCTCCGCACCGCGGCCACGACGTCCTGCCCGTCGAGCGCCGCCGAGCCCGCGGGGGTGGTGGACGGCGTGCCACGGCCGCTCGCGTCGGGGCCGGCGGCCTGCCCACGGGACGCCGGGCCCTGGGCAGAACGCCACCACACCGCGCCTCCCGTGACGGCCACCGCACCCGCTGCCGTGCCCGCCCCGAGCAGCAGCGCCCGGCGGGACATCCCGCCCCGCCGTCCGTCCGCCGCCGCCCGCATGTCCGAGCCGGCGCGTGCGCCGGCGCCGGGATCGGCCTCCCTCGGCTCTCCCGGGCGCTGCGGATCGACTGCCACGTCATGCCTCACACGATCAGTTGTGAGGCATGACCCTAGCTCATGGGTCGAGGTCGGCGGCAGAGCGCTCGGCGAAGACCCGCATGGCCTTGGCGGTGATGGGACCGGGCGCGACCGGCAGTTCGGTGTCGTCGACGCGCCTGATCGGCTGGACGTCGCGGGTGGTGGAGGTGAGGAAGGCCTCCTCGGCTTCGTAGAGGGCCCCCAGCGGGACGTCGGTCTCTTCCGCGCCGCACCATTCGAGCACCAGCGCCCTGGTGACGCCCGCCAGGCAGCCGGACTCCAGGGTGGGGGTGAGCAGGCGGCCGTCGCGTACGACGAAGATGTTGGAGCCGGTGCCCTCGCACAGGTCGCCCGCGAGGTTCCCGAAGACGGCCTCGCCGCCGCCGCGCTTCTTGGCGTGCAGCAGGGCCTTGGCGTTGTCGCCGTAGGAGGTGCTCTTGACGCCGGCCAGGGCGCCTCGCTCGTTGCGCGGCCAGGGGACGACGGCGACGTCGGCGGTGGCGGGGAACGGCTTCTGCCCGTCGACGATGACGACGGACGTGGTGCCCTGGTCGCCGCGGTCGGAGCCGAGCGGGCCCGGGCCGCTGGTGTAGGTGACGCGGATGCGGCCGAGCGGCCAGGCGGGCGCGACGGCCAGGAGCTTGCCGATGCCGTCGGCGATGGCCTCGACGTCGGGCTTGGGCAGGTCCATGCGCTGGGCCGAGAGCGTGAGCCGGTCGAGGTGCCGGGTGAGGGCGAACGACTCACCCTTGACGATCTTGATGGTCTCGAAGACGCCGTCGCCCACCATCAGCCCGTGGTCGAACACCGACACGGTGGCCTGAGCGGGGTCGATCAGCTCCCCGTTGACCCAGACAGGAATGTTCACTTCAGTCTCCTCCTGTGGATGCCAGGGCGATGAGCCTGGCTGCTTTGAGCTCGGTCTCGAGCCATTCGCGCCCGGGGTCGCTGCCCCAGGTGATGCCCGCGCCCGTGCCGAACCGGATCTCGCCGCCCGAGAGCCAGAACGTCCTGATGCCCACGGCCAGCGCCGCCGTGCGCCGGTCGGCGTCGACCCAGCCCACGGCCCCACAGTACGGCCCGCGGGGGGCTGGTTCGAGCTCATTGATGATGCGGACCGCCGACGACTTCGGCGCGCCCGTGACGGAGCCCGGCGGGAAGGTCGCGGCGAACAGCTCGGGCCAGCCGGTGCCCGGCGCCAGGCGGGCCCGGACGGTGGAGACGAGGTGGACGAGACCGGGGTGCTCCTCGACCGCGCACAACGCGGGGACCTCGACGGATCCGACGGCGGCGACCCTTCCGAGGTCGTTGCGGACGAGGTCGACGATCATGACGTTCTCGGCGTAGTCCTTCTCCAGCAGGTCGCCGGCGGTGACGCCGGTGCCCTTGATGGGCCGGGACTCGACGACGTCGCCGTCGCGGGACAGGTAGAGCTCGGGCGAGGCCGACACCACGCCCAGCCCCGGCACGCGGATCACCGCGGCGTACGGTGCGGGGTTGCCGGACGCCAGGCGGGCGGCCAGCGCGAGCGGGTCGGCGGCGGGCGGGGCGGGCGCCGACAGGATCCGGCAGAGGTTGGCCTGGTAGACCTCGCCCTGCTCGATGAGGGCGCGGATCGCCCGCACGCCGCTCTCGTAGGCGGCGCGGTCGAGCGAGCTGCGCCATTCACCTGGTCGCGGCCCGTGCCAGGGGCGGGCGGGCGCGGGCAGGGGCGCTCGGCGCACCCGGTCGAACCGGGCGCACGTCACCTTGCCCTCGTAGTCGACGACGACGGCCCACCAGCCCCGGCCGTCGAGAGCGGCGAGGTCTGTGGTGACGTCGCGCAACCCGGTCGCGAGCACGCCGCCTAAGTGGGCGTATCCGTCGTGCACATCTGCCATTCTCGCAGCATTCCGGCCAGCTCCAGCGCGGCGGGCAGCGGGGTGACCGGCAGGGCCGCGCAGACCTTGCGGGCGGGCGCCGTGCCGCGCAGCGGCCGCAGCACCAGGCCGCGCGGCACGGCGCCGGCCGCCAGCTCGGGCACCAGCGTCACACCCAGTCCGGCGGCGACGAACCCGAACTTGCCCGACCACTCGGCCACCCGCAGCCCGGTGCGCGGCGTGAACCCGGCCGCCGCGCAGGCGGTCGCCAGCGGGGTGGGCTGCCCGCGCGGAGCCGCCTCGATCCAGCTCTCCCCCGCCAGGTCGCGCAGGTCGACGTCGTGCTCGGCGGCCAGCCGGTGGTCTGCGGGCAGCGCGACGAGCAGCCGGTCGTCCACCAGCGGCAGGGTCCTCGCGACGCCGTCGGGCAGTCCGGACGGGTAGTCGCTGATCACGGCCACGTCGAGCGCCCCGGCGTGCAGCCCGTCGGCCAGCCGCGCACTGAGCCCTTCGATCACCCGCAGCTCGACGTCCGGATGCCGCCCGGCGAAGCGCCTGAGCGTGCCGGGCACGAGGGCGACGTTGGCCGTGGCGAACGCGCCCACCCGCAGGATGCCGCCCCGCCCCTCGTGGATGGCGGCCAGGTCCTCGCCCGCCCGCTGGAGCCGGTCGAGCACGGCGACGGCGTGGCGGTGCAGCGCCACGCCTGCGGGGGTCAGGCGCACGCCCCTGGCCAGGCGCTCGAAGAGCGGCCCTCCCGCGGCGCGCTCCAGCGCGGCGACGCGGCGGGAGACCGCGGACTGGGTGTAGCCGAACAGCTCGGCGGCGGCGGTGAACGAGCCGCTCCTCGCGACCTCGTCGAAGAGGCGCAGCGTGGCGGCGTCAAAGGCATTCGTGTCAGGCATGGCTGGTATGCAATCTAGTCGGTGGTGGAATGCCTCGCGTACGGGGTTCACTGGGCGCATGATTGCTTTTCTGGGACAGGGACGCATGGGAACACCGATGGCCAGGCGCCTCGTGGAGGCCGGGCACGACGTGCGGACGTGGCGGCGCGGCAGCGGTGTCACGGCCGCCGCAGCCGTGGACGGCGCCGATCTCGTCATCACGATGCTGAGCGACCCGGCCGCGGTGCGCGAGGTGATGACGGCGGCGCTGCCGGGGCTGCGCGCCGGCACGACCGTGGTGGAGATGTCCACGATCGGCCCCGAGGCGGTGCGCGGGTTGCGCGCGCTGCTGCCGGCCGGGGTCGGGCTGGTGGACGCCCCCGTGCTCGGCAGCGTGGGCCCCGCGGCGTCGGGGACCCTCACGGTGCTGGCCGGCGGCGACGTGTCGGGGTGCCGCGAGGTGCTGTCGGTGTTCGGGGCGGTGAAAGAGCTCGGGCCGCTGGGCGCGGGCGCGGCCATGAAGATCGCCGTCATGAGCGCGCTCGTGCCCGCCCAGGTGCTGCTGGCGGAGACCTTCGCGTACGGCGAGGCGCACGGCGTGGACCGCGACGCGCTCGTCGGCGTGCTGGCGGACACCCCGCTGGGCGTGCCGGCCGAGCGGCTGAGGACTCCGTCGGAGCAGACCCGCTACTCCCTGGCCCACGCGGCCAAGGACCTGGAGCTGGCCGCGTGGGAGGGCGCCTCGATGAGCGCGGCGGCCAGGGCGCGGCTGCAGGAGGCCCGGGCCGCCGGGCTCGGCGAGCGTGACCTGACCGCCGTCGTGGATCACGTGGCGGGCGCCGGATCCGGCGAGCGCGCGCGGCGGGCCGTGCCGCTCAACCTGCCGACCGTCCCGGCCACGAACGGCATGTACTCACACGCCGTCCGCGCCGGCGACACGCTCTACATCTCCGGCCAGGCGGCGTTCGACGAGCAGGGGAACATCGTCGGCGAGGGCTCCATGGCGGCCCAGGCCGAGCACGTGTTCCAGGTGATGGCCCGCATCCTCGCCGATCAGGGCGCGACGTTCGACGACGTCGCGTTCATCAGGACGTACCTGACGGACATGGAGGACCGGCGCGAGTACGGGGAGGTGCGCAGGAAGTACATCACCGGCACTCCCCCGGCCAGCACGACGGTCGAGGTGTCGCGGTTGTTCATGCCGGGGCTGCTGCTGGAGGTGGACGTGATCGTGGCGCTGCCGCCCCGCCGGGCCGGCTAGGCGAGGGGGCCCGTCACCGACTCGGCCGCCGCCACGACGCCGCCGTCGGCGACCAGGCGCACCGCGGAGTCGATCTCCGGCGCCAGGAACCGGTCGGGCCCGGGGGCGGGGACGGTCTCGCGCAGCGCGCCGACCACGGCCGCCGTCGCGGGCGCCGGCTCCAGCGGGGCGCGCAGGTCGAGCGCGCGGGCGGCGGTGAGCACCTCGACGGCCAGCACCCGCGTCAGCCCGTCCACGGACCTGCGCAGCTTGCGTGCGGCCGACCAGCCCATGGAGACGTGGTCCTCCTGCATGGCCGAGCTGGGGATGGAGTCGACGCTGGCCGGCACGGCCAGGCGCTTGAGCTCGGAGACGATGGCCGCCTGGGTGTACTGGGCGATCATGTGGCCGGAGTCGACGCCGGGATCGTGGGCCAGGAACGCGGGCAGCCCGTGGTTGCGGGCCACGTCGAGGAACCGGTCGGTA
This sequence comes from Nonomuraea sp. K271, assembly GCF_009908215.1. Lineage (NCBI taxonomy): Bacteria > Bacillati > Actinomycetota > Actinomycetes > Streptosporangiales > Streptosporangiaceae > Nonomuraea > Nonomuraea sp. K271. The sequence continues at coordinate 8,854 of NZ_JAAAHR010000119.1, forward strand.
CGCCGTTCGGACATCGATGCCAGGTCGGCGGCCACGACGGCCAGGAAGTCCAGCACGTACGCGATCGGGGCGCCGTGGAAGTTGCCGTTGGACTCGACGCGGCCGTCGGCCAGTACGGCGGGGTTGTCGACGGCGCTGGCCAGCTCCCATCCGGCCACGGTGGCGGCGTGCGCGATGGTGTCGCGGGCGGCGCCGGCGACCTGGGGCGCGCAGCGCAGGGAGTAGGCGTCCTGGACGCGGGTGCAGGCGTCCGGGTCGCGATGGCTGGCCATGATGCCGGAGTCACGCAGAATTCTCGTCATGTTGGCGGCGGACCGGGCCTGGCCGGGGTGCGGCCGCAGCGCCTGCAGCTCGGGCGCGAACACCCTGTCGGTGCCGAGCAGCGCCTCCACGCTCATAGCGGCGCTCACGTCGGCGGTCCTGACCAGCCTGGTGAGGTCGTCGATGGCGAGGATCAGCATGCCCAGCATGCCGTCGGTGCCGTTGATGAGCGCCAGGCCCTCCTTGGCGGCCAGTTCGACGGGCTCGATCCCGGCCTGCTTGAGCGCCTCGGCGGCCGGCCGCACCGCCCCTGAGGCGTCGCGTACGACACCCTCGCCCATCAGCGTGAGCGCGACGTGCGCCAGCGGCGCCAGGTCGCCGGAGCAGCCGAGGCTGCCGTATTCGTGCACGACCGGTGTGATGCCCGCGCTGAGGAGCGCGGCCAGGGTCTTCGCCGTGACCGGCCTGATGCCGGTGTGGCCGGTGGCCAGCGTGTGCAGGCGCAGCAGCATGAGGGCGCGTACGACCTCGGTCTCGACCTCGGGCCCGCTGCCGGCCGCGTGCGAGCGCACCAGGGAGCGCTGGAGCTGGGCGCGCAGCTCCGGGTCGATGTGCCGCGTGGCCAGCGCGCCGAACCCCGTCGAGATGCCGTACGCGGGCGTCGGGCTCTCGGCCAGCTCGTCGACCCGCTGGCGGGCGGCGGCCATGGCGGCGACCGCGTCGTCGGTGAGCCGCACCGGGGCGCCGTGGCGGGCCACCTGGATGACGTCGTGGAAAGTGAGGGGCTCCGGGCCGACGTTCACGACTCCGTTGTCGCGCATGGTGTCTCTCTCGCTGCTAGGTAACCGGCGTACCCGATGTTAGCTCCTTACCGGCGAACAACGCCGACAGCCCCCGCCCGCCCTCGTCGGTGAGGACGACGGACCTCGGCACCGCGCCCCGGCGCAGCCAGCCGCGCTCCAGCAGCACTCCCGTGATCGCCGCGCCGAGCGCGCCGCCGAGATGGGCCCTGCGCTCGGTCCAGTCCAGGCATTCGGGGGCGAAGCGCCTCCTGGAGCCGCGCGCGCCGGCCACGTCCACCCCGAGGCCCGACAGCAGCCGCTCCCCCGCGTCCGTGAGGTCGTGCGCGGCGTAGTAGCCGCCCTCCTTGAGCCGGTCGAGCAGGGCCACGCCCGCCCGTCCCGCCAGGTGGTCGTAGCACGTGCGGGCCTCCTCCAGCAGGCGGGCCTGCCGCGACTGGCGCAGCGAGCGCACGGGCGGGCGCCCGCTGATCCTGGCCAACGCCTCCAGGACCTCGGCCACCTCGTGACCGGCCAGCCGGTAGTAGCGGTGGCGGCCCTGGCGCACGACGTCCACGAGGCGGCCGTCGAGCAGCCTGGCCAGATGGGCGCTCGCGGTGGCGGCGCTCACCCCTGAGACCCTGGCCAGCTCCCCCGCCGCCAGCGCCCGCCCGCCCAGCAGCGCCGTCAGCATGGCGGCCCGCGTCGGATCCGCGATGAGCGAGGCGACGGGCGCGACGTCGGCGTCACGTGCGATGTGCTCCACGCCTGCCACGCTAGTACGGCGACATTTCGCCCGGCGTCGAAAGGTGACCGTCAACGCCTGCCGAGGGCCTTGCCGATCATGTCCCTGGCCCGGTCCATCAACGCCAGGGGCGCCCCCATCAGCATGTTCCTGGCGGCGGACTCCGTGCCGGGGTGCGGGCGCACGGGCGCCAGGGCCTCCGCCGCCCTCACCGCCGCCGCCATGGCCCGCCGCTCGACCACGGAGGTGTGCGCCCGCAGCTTGACGAACTCGTAGCGCTCCTCGCTGCGCGCGTGCGCCGTCACGGCCGTGCGCAGCTCGCCCAGCCGGTCCCAGAACTTCGGGTGGTCCACGCCGTCCTTGTGCAGCTCCACGAGGAGCCGCTTGGCGCGGTTCTCCTCCCGCAGCCGGTCGGCCACCACGCCGTGGCCGTTGTCGAGCTTCCTGCGCGCGTACGGGTGCACGATCTCCTCCTCGGCCGTCTCGTGCACGCACAACATCCGCGTCAGCCGGTCGAACGCCTCCTCGGCCTTGTCCGGAGGCGCCTTCTCCACCTCGTCGAACAGGTCCCTGATGCGGCCGTGCTGGGCCATCAGGAGATCGATGACATCGTGTTCACCCACGAGTGCGCCTTACCCCCGCGCCCCGGGGGACACGCGCTCCGTTACCGAACACGGGCCTTACGGGGACCTAACACGGAGGTCACCCCGCGGGTACGCGGGGCAGGCGTCGGCCGCAGGAGGCCCGGCCGCTAAAGTCCGGCCATGACCTCAGTCGCCCTCGTCACCGGCGCGTCCCGCGGCCTCGGAGCCGTCATCGCGCGCAGGCTCGCCGCCGACGGCCTGGCCGTCGCCGTCAACTACCACGCCAACGCCGACGGCGCCCGGCAGGTCGTCTCCGCCGTCCGGGAGGCGGGCGGCACCGCGGAGGCGTTCGCCGCCGACGTCACCGAAGAGGCCGGCGTCACCGGCCTGGTGGCCGCCGTCGCCGAACGGCTGGGCCCGGTGGACGTGCTGGTGGCCAACGCGACCGGCCCGCAGCCCTCCGTCGCCGTCGAGGACCTCACCTGGCAGGCCCACCTCGACCAGCTGACGTTCTTCGTCAAGAGCCCCACGCTGCTCGTGCAGGCGGTGCTCCCCGGGATGAAGGCGCGCGGCGGCGGGCGCGTCATCCAGATCGGCTCCGACATCGTCGACCGCAAGCTGGCCGGCATGTCGGCCTACATCGCCGCCAAGAGCGCGCAACACGCGATGACCCTCTCGTGGGCGCGCGAGCTCGGCCCGTACGGCGTCACGGTCAACATCGTCGCCCCCGGCTGGATCCCGGTCGAGCGGCACTCGGGCCTCGACGAGAGCGGCTATCTCGCCGAGGTGCCGCTTGGCCGGATGGGCACGCCCGGCGACGTGGCGGCGGCGGTGTCCTACCTCGCCTCCGACGACGCCGCGTTCGTCACCGGTCAGCGCCTCACCGTCAACGGCGGCCACACCTGACCTGCGCGCGCTTATCCAGTTTGGGGACTCGGCCGGAATTCGCTAGAGTTCTCTCGTCGCCCGGCGCGAGCGGGGCGCACGCGGAAGTGGCTCAGTGGTAGAGCATCACCTTGCCAAGGTGAGGGTCGCGGGTTCGAATCCCGTCTTCCGCTCGGAGCTTCCGGCTCGGTGGCGTGGCCGAGAGGCGAGGCAGCGGCCTGCAAAGCCGTAGACACGGGTTCAAATCCCGTCGCCACCTCGCAGTGCAAGGACGATTAGCTCAGCGGGAGAGCGCTTCCCTGACACGGAAGAGGTCACTGGTTCAATCCCAGTATCGTCCACCACCTCATGAGCCCCAGGTCTGCGGCCTGGGGTTTTGCGCATGGCGCTGGCCATGCGGCCCGTCCGGCGCGACGATCATCTCATGGACACGCAGGAGATCGCCGACCGCCTCGAGATCACCGGCCTGCTGGCCCGCTACGCCCACGCGCTCGACTCCGGGCGGTGGCACCTGCTCGACGAGGTGTTCACCGCCGACGCCGTGATCGACTACACCTCGGCGGGCGGCATCAGGGGCGCCCGCGACGAGGTCAGGGCCTGGCTGGCGGGGGTGCTCGAGCACTGGCCGGGCAGGCTGCACCTGATCGGGGCGCCGAGCATCGACGTACGCGGCGGCGAAGCGCGGGTGAGCGCGCCCTTCACCGACACCCTCGCCCCCACGAAAGACCTGGTGGCGGCGGACGCCGAGGGTTTCCTGCACGGCGGCGGCTGGTACCACCACCTCATGTGCCGTACGCCCGGCGGCTGGCGCAGCGTGGAACTGGTCGAGGAGCAGAGCTGGCGCACCGCCCGCTGAGCTCGGGCGTGTCACAGCGTCGCGGGGTCGTTCGTCTTGTTGGTGTAGAAGGCCCGGCCGAGCGCCGCCGCTCCCGTCCCGCTCGCGAGGTGAAGCCCTTGCCATCCACCCCGGACGCCTCCCACACCGGCCACGCCGGCCACGCGGCCTGGCGGATCGCCGTCGAGGCCAGCGAGGGGCTGGTCACGGCCGGCGCGCGGCCCGTGTACGCGCTGCCGTCCTTCCGCGGCTCGTTCTACCTGCGCCCGGCCGCGTCGCTGGCGGGGTTCGCGCTGAGCTTCCCGCTGCCGTCCCCGGCCCCGTCGCCGGGCGAGCTGACGTGGGAGGCGGTGGAATTGGGCGCGGGCGGGTCCCCGCGCGAGGTCGCCGGGCAGGGCTCCCTGCGGCTGGGGCGGCGGCTCGCCTTCGCCCCCGTGTCGGGCCGGTGCGTGGAGGTGCCCGGGGGCCGCTCCGGACGCCCGTACCTGAAGATCATGCTCGTGACGCGGCTGCCGCTCGCCCTGCGCTGGCCGCCCTCGGCCTGGCACCGGCTGCGGCCGGCCACGCTGCGGCTGTTCACCGAGATTCGGCCCGCCCTGGAGCGGTGACCTGCCTGCACGAGGGGCGTCCTGCCGCCTCCGGCGTGGATCAGCCGGGCGGCCTATCCTCTCTGTGACGGCCCTCTGACGGGCATCACGTGGGAATCGGGGCGAGCGCGTGAAGGTGATCCTTTTCGGGGCGACCGGGACGGTCGGACGCGGGGTGCTCAGGGAGTGCCTGCGTGACGACCGGGTGACGGCGGTGCTCGCCGTCGGCCCCGTCCCGTCGGGGGCCGGGCATGCCAAGCTGCGCGAGATCGTGCACGCCGACCTGCTCGACCTGGCCACGATCGAGGCCGGGCTGCGCGGCCATGACGCGGCTTTCCTCTGCGTCGAGGGGTCCCGGCACGTCGACGTGGCGCTCTCCGTGGGCGAGACGCTGGCGCGGGTCAACCCCGGGTCGGTCTTCGTGTACGTGTCGGCGGGGGCCGGGGGGAATGGAGCGGCCGAGAACGCGCTGCTCGCGCTGCCGTTGCGGTCCTACGTGTTCCGGCCGGGGCACGTCCGTCCGTCGGACGGCGTCACGTCGCCGGCCGGGTTCCACCGGCTGGCCTACATCGTCGTCCGGCCGCTCTACCCCGTCCTGCGGAGGATCTTCCCCGCGACGGCGACCACGCCCGAGCGCATCGGCCGGGCGATGATCACGGTCGCGGAGCGCGGCGCGCCCCGGCGGGTGCTCGGGCCCGACGGCATCAACGCACTCTGACCCGCGCCCACCCGTGTCCACGGGCGATGGCTGATGGTGGAATATCGGGACGGGCTTCGGCGCTACCTTTCTTGTCAAATTTTCAACGGTCATGGACGGTGACTAACGTGCAGTTCGGGATCTTCAGCGTGGGCGACGTGACGACCGACCCCACCACGGGCCGGACGCCGTCCGAGCACGAGCGCATCAAGGCGATGGTGACGATCGCCCTCAAGGCCGAGGAGGTCGGCCTCGACGTGTTCGCGACCGGCGAGCACCACAACCCGCCGTTCGTGCCGTCCTCGCCGACCACCATGCTCGGCTACGTCGCGGCCAGGACCGAACGGCTGACGCTGTCCACCGCCACCACGCTGATCACCACCAACGACCCGGTGAAGATCGCCGAGGACTTCGCCATGTTGCAGCACCTGGCGGACGGCCGGGTGGACCTCATGATGGGCCGGGGCAACACCGGGCCGGTCTACCCGTGGTTCGGCCAGGACATCCGCCAGGGCATCCCGCTGGCCATCGAGAACTACGCGCTGCTGCACCGGCTGTGGCGCGAGGACGTCGTCGACTGGGAGGGCCGCTTCCGCACGCCGCTGCAGGGTTTCACCTCGACGCCGCGCCCGCTCGACGGGGTGCCGCCGTTCGTGTGGCACGGCTCCATCCGCAGCCCCGAGATCGCCGAGCAGGCCGCCTACTACGGCGACGGCTTCTTCGCCAACAACATCTTCTGGCCGAAGGAGCACTTCATGCGCCTGATCAACCTCTACCGTGAGCGCTACGCGCACTATGGTCACGGCACGCCCGAGCAGGCCATCGTCGGCCTGGGCGGCCAGGTGTTCATGCGCAGGAACTCCCAGGACGCGGTGCGCGAGTTCCGCCCGTACTTCGACAACGCGCCCGTCTACGGCCACGGGCCGTCGCTGGAGGAGTTCACGGCGGAGACGCCGCTGACGGTGGGCAGCCCGCAGCAGGTCATCGACAGGACGCTGCGGTTCAGGGAGCACTTCGGCGACTACCAGCGGCAGCTGTTCCTCATGGACCACGCGGGCCTGCCGCTGAAGACGGTGCTGGAGCAGCTCGACCTCCTGGGCGAGGAGGTCGTGCCGGTGCTGCGCGAGGAGTTCGCCGAGGGCCGCCCCGCCGAGGTGCCCGGCGCCCCGACCCACGCCTCCCTCGTCGCGGCGGCGAACTCCGCCGCGTCCGTCACCGCCTGACCCGCCCAGATCCGCAGGACATGGAAGGACCGACGCACATGAAGCTCGCCATCGTCACCGCCGGCCTGACGCAGCCCTCCTCCACGCGCCTGCTCGCCGACCGCCTCGCCGAGGCGGTGCGCCGGCGGCTGGAGGAGCGGGGGGAGGCGGTGGACGTACGCGTGGTCGAGCTGCGCGAGCTGGCCGTGGACATCGCCGGCGCTTTCGTGGCCGGCTTCCCCAACGCCCGGTTGCGCACGGCGATCGAGGAGGTGACGCGGGCCGACGGGCTCATCGCGGTCACGCCGATCTTCAGCGGCTCGTACAGCGGCCTGTTCAAGAGCTTCTTCGACGTGATCGACAACGCCGCGCTGGAGGGCAAGCCCGTGCTCGTCGCGGCCACCGGCGGCACCGCCCGCCACTCGCTGGCGCTGGAGCACGCGCTGCGACCGCTGTTCTCCTACCTGCGCGCGGTCGTCGTGCCGACGGCGGTCTACGCGGCGTCGGAGGACTGGGGCGGCGGTGGCGACGCCTTCACCGACGGCCTCGGTGAGCGCGTCACCCGCGCGGCGGGCGAGCTGGCCGGGCTGCTGGAGCACCGCGCGCCCCGGCGGGACGACGCCGAGGAGGTCGTCCCGTTCGAGCAGCAGCTCGCGGCCCTGCGCCCCGCTGACGGCAAGGTGCGCTGACGGCCGCGGGAACGCGGACCCGCCGTGCCCCCGCGGTCCCTGTCAGCGTTTGACGGCCACCACCGTGTACGGCGTCTCCGGGGTCGGGGTCGTGGTGAAGCGGGCGTTGGGCAGGTAGAGCCGGTGGCCGTAGGCGGCGACCGTCGTGGGCACGTCGAAGCGGGGGTCGGTCAGCCGCTTGACGATCTTGCCGGACGAGCCGTCGCGGGCCAGTCTGACGGCGGCGACCGTGTTGTCCCGGTTGAGCACGGCGTACAGGGTGCGGCCGGAAAGGAGCAGTCCGTCGCCGTTGGTGAGCGCCTCGCCGCCCAGGTCGACCTCGGTGGTGGCACCGGATGACGGGTCGGCCTCGAACAGCTTGCCGGTGTTCGACTGGACGACGAGCAGTGACCTGCGGTCGGGGCTGGGGGCGATGCCGTTGGCGTTGATGCCGGAGCCGTACTCGATGTCGCCCTTCAGCGGGATCGTGACGGCCTTGGCGGGAAGCGCGCCGCCGCGCCCGAGCTTCAGCTTGTAGAGCACCGGGTTGGTGGAGTCGGTGAAGTAGGCGGCTCCGCGGGTGAGGATGACGTCGTTGACGAACGACTCGCCGGTGGCCAGTTTGTACGACTTGATCACCTTGCCGGTGCGCAGGTCGATCACCCGGGCGTCGCCGCCCGTCCCACCCGCCACGAACAGCCGCCGCCCGTCTGTCTCGAGACCGAGCGACGGCGTGCCCGGCCCCTTGCTGACGACGGACCCCTTCCCGGTGCGCAGAGAGGCCCGGTAGATGTCACCGGTCGCGCGGGAGCCGAAGTAGGCGTACGGGCCCGGCCCGATCGCGATGCCCTCGGGCTGGAACCCGTCGGGCAGGGCGAACGTGCTGGGCTTGCCCGTGGCCTGCGCGGGCACACTGCCCACGAGGACGACGGCCAGGGCGCTGAGTGCGGTCTTCAGGATCGCGGATCTCATGCGCCCACGATGCCTGCGCGCGCGGGGGCGGGCAACGGCCGCCGCCGGGCTTCACAGCGAGTTCGCAGGAATGCCCGGGGACGGGCGGAGGGGCCTCACGCGAACGGATCTCGCGCGGTAGTTTGGGACAGAGCCGAACAAACGGGGTTTTAACATGTCAAACGGTGCCCGTCATGCTCTCGGAGTGCTCGCCGGGCTGCTCCTGCCGCCCCTGATCGTCGCCGGGCTGTCGTACGGCGTCGGCGAGTTCACCACGCGAACGCGGATCACGTTCGAGCCCTCCTGGCTCGGGCTGGCCGTCGTCGCCGCGGCGGCGATCGCGTTCGCCTTCCTGGTCGGCTCCCGCCTGTCGCCGGTGGCGTCGCTGCTCGGCGGCCTCCTGATCACCGCGCTGGGCGTGCTGCCCATCATGGAACTGATCACCCGCCAGCGGCTCCTGCCGACCCAGTGGCTGCCGCCCGAGGCCGGGATCGGCTTCCAGACGCTGGCCCAGTCGTCCCTGCTGTTCTTCCTCGGGGTGACGGTGCTGGTCGTCTCCATGTTCCCGTCGAGGTGGCGGGCCGCCGACCGCCGGCCGCCTCCCGACCAGCACTATGAATACGGCCCCGACTACGGGCCCGGCTACGGGCCCGACTACAGGCCCGCGCAGGCGCCGTACCCGTCGCAGAGCGGCCCCGAGGACGCCACGCGGCCGATGTTTCGCGAATGAGCCCGGCACGGCCTGACAGAATGCCGCCATGCGCGACCAAAAGATCGTCGACTTCCTGGCCGAGCTGGCCGGCAGAGTACCCGCGCCAGGCGGCGGCGCGACCGCGGCCCTGCACGTGGCGCAGGCCGCCGCGCTGCTCGGCATGGTGGCCCGCTACACCACCGGAGAGAAGTACGCCGACCACGCAGGCACCGTCGCCGGCGTGATCGACGAGACCGACACCCTGCGAGGGCGGGCGCTGAAGCTGGCAGAGGAGGACGCCGCGGCCTTCACCGCGGTCACCGACGCCTACCGCCTGCCCAAGGGGGAGGAGCGCAGCGCCGCCATCGCGAGGGCGCTGGGCGCGGCCGCCGAGCCGCCCGCGCGCGTGGCCGAGACGGCCACGCGCGTCGTCGAGCTGTGCGAGCTGCTGCTGCCCATCGCCAACCGCAGCCTCGTCACCGACGTGGCCGCGGCCGCCGACGCCGCGCGCGCCGCGCTCACCACCGCGAGGGTGAACGTCGAGGTCAACCTGGGCGGCCTCGTGGACGAACGAGTACGCCACGAGCTGGCGGCCCGCCTGTCCGGCGTCGACGCGGCCGTCGCCAGAGCCGACCAGGTGACGGACTCAGTACGCGAGGAGATCAACCCGTGAAGACGTTGCCCGGCAAGGAACTGGCCGCGGCCGTGCGCGCCCAGACGCAGGCCGAGGCGGCCGCCGGCCCGCAGCCGCGCCTGGCCGTGGTGGTGGCCACGGCCGACGAGGCGAGCCTGTGGTACGTCCGCTCGATCGCCAAGGCGGCGGCCGGCGTGGGCATCGCCTGCGACCTCGTCGACCTGGGCCCCGGCGCCGCCCCCGACCGGATCGGCGAGACGCTGGCCCGCCTCAGCGCCGACCCGAACGTGCACGGCGTGATGATGCAGACGCCTCTGCCCGCGGGCGCGTCCGCGCAGGAGCTGGCCGGCGCCATCGACCCGCGCAAGGACGTCGACGGAGCCAACCCGCTCTCGCTCGGCAGGCTGGCGGCCGGGCTGCCCGCGTTCCCACCCGCCACGGCGGCCGCCGTGATGGCGCTGCTCGACCACTACGAGGTGGAGCTGGAAGGGCGGCGGGCCGTGGTGGCCGGCCGTTCGACCGTGGTGGGCAAGCCGCTGGCGCACCTGCTGCTCGACCGCAACGCCACCGTCACCGTCTGCCACTCGCGCACCCGCGACCTGGCCTCCGTCACCTCCACGGCCGAGGTGCTGGTCGCCGCGGTGGGCCGGGCCGGGCTGATCGGCGCCGCGCACGTCGCGCCCGGCGCGGTGGTGATCGACGTCGGCACCAATCCCACCGAGGACGGCGGGCTGACCGGCGACATCGCCTCCGGCGAGGTGGCCGCCGTGGCGGGCGCGCTCACCCCGGTGCCCGGCGGCGTCGGCCCGGTGACGACCGCGCTCCTGCTCCGCCACACCGCCAGGGCCGCTAACCTGCCGTGACGTCCCCGTTGTCTTCTCGCCCCGGTGTCCCCGCCGGGCGTACCCGCACATGCTCACCGACACACACCGGGAGGCCCCACGATGGGTGATGTCCTGATCGTCCAGAACAGCCGCAGCGGCGGCCCCGGCCGCGTGGGCGAGTGGCTGCGGGACGCCGGGCTGGAGCTCGACGTCGTGCACGCCCACGACGGCGCTCCCCTGCCCGCACGCCTGGAGCACAACGCCATGATCGTGCTGGGCGGCGGCTACCTGCCCGGCGACGACGACCGGGCGCCGTGGCTGGCCGGCACCCGGCGGCTGGCGGGCCAGGCGCTGGCGGACGGCGTGCCGTTCTTCGGCATCTGCCTGGGCGGCCAGCTCATCGCCGAAGTGGCGGGAGGCGAGGTGACCGGCGACACCGGTGCCCCCGAGAGCGGCAGCGTCCCGGTCACGATCCGGCCCGAGGCCGGCGCCGACCCGCTGTTCCACGGCCTGCCCCCTGTGGTGCCCGCCATCGAGCACCACAAGGACGCCGTCACCAGGCTGCCCGACGGGGCCGTGCACCTGGCGGAGACGCAGGCGTGCCCGTACCAGGCGTTCCGGGTGGGCGAGCGGGCGTGGGGCGTGCAGTTCCACCCGGAGGTGACGCCCGCGCGCATCCAGGAATGGCGGGCCGAAGGGTTCGACCCCGTCGAGATCTACGAGCAGGCGGTGGCGGACGAGCCGGTGTCCACGCCGATCTGGCGCCGGATCACCGCCAGGTTCGCCGCGCTCGTGAGGGAGCGGGCGGGCGTCCCGGTCAGCTCGCGTACGAGTCCCAGCCCAGCTTGATCGCCACGGCCAGCCCGCAGGCCGCCGCCAGGTACCGCAGGCCGGCGCCCGGGAGCCTGCGAGCGATCTTGGGGCCGGTCCACCCACCCAGCAGGAATCCGGCTGCCAGCGGCACCGCCGCCCCCCAGTCCACCGGGCCGAACATCGCGAACCCGAGCGCCGCCACCGCGTTCGCCAGCCCGGACAACACGTTCTTCATCGCGTTGAGCTTGGCCGCGGGTTGGGCGAACGTGGCCGCCAGCACGGCGAACACCATCAGCCCTCCGGCCGCGCCGAAATAGCCGACGTAGATCGTCACGGCGAACAACCCCACCCGCGCCGTCATGCCGTGCTCGCCGCTCGCCCGGCCGGACGGCGGGCGGGCCAGCAGCAGCGAGGCCATCGCGATCAGCCACGGCGCGATCAGCTCGAACGTCTCGGCCGGGGTCACCAGCAGCAGGAACGCGCCCGTGGCGCCGCCCACCGCGGCCACCGGGCCCAGCCGGAGCATCCGGCCGCCCTCTCCGGCCAGCTCGGGCCGCGAGCCGGCCGCGGCGCCGATGCCGGTGAAGACGAGGGCGACGGTGTTGGTGACGTTCGCGGTCAGCGGGGGCAGCCCGAACGCGAGCAGCGCCGGATAGGAGACGATCGAGGCGAGGCTCACGACCGTGCTCACCACGCCGGCCACCACACCGACGCCGAGCAGACCGAGCACCTCTCCGACGAGCACCTCGACATGCTAGGCGGTGTCCCGTTCGTCGCTGAGGGTGGGTGGATCGTACGGCACGGTCCCCGTCTCTCACGCGAGCGCCGCGGCGATGGCCTCGGCCGTGGCCTGCCAGATCGGGGTGGCGGGGGTGATGACGTCGAAGTGGTCGCCGGGCAACTCCAGGTACGTCACGTCGTCCCCGGCCCGTCCGGCGGCACCGGCGTAGCGGCGGCCGAAGTCGATCAGGTCGAGGTCGTCGGCGGCGCCCTGGACGATGAGCTGCGGCACCCCGATCGGCACCCTGAGCAGCGGCGACCCCGCGCCGTACCCGCCGTCCGCTGGGGCGGTCGAGCGGGCGCCCAGGGCGGCGGCCACGGCGCCGGAGCCGATCCAGCGCCGGTCGCCCTCGACGAGGTCGAGCACGCCCGCGAGCGACACCACCAGCGACACCGCTGTCGGCGTGGTCAGTGGTGTCGCCGGCGCCGCCCGCGGGCCGTCCGCCACCGCCCGCAGCGCCAGCTGGGCGCCGGCCGAGTGACCGACCACCGCCACCCGGTCGAGGTCCAGCCCCAGGTTGCGTGCGGGGTCCAGCCCGAGGCCGGGTTCGTCCTCGGGGACGGCGGTCTTCTGAGGGTGATCGTCGCAGGTGGGGGCGGGACCCGGGGTGCGCAGGCCCGTGCGGAGGGCGGTCAGGCCGGTGGCGACGTCGACGACGGTGGCGGGCCAGCCGTGCGTGTCAGGACGACGGTATTCGAGGTTCCACACCGCGAATCCGCGCCCGGTCAGATCGGCGCAGAGCGCCTCCATGACGTCCGCGGCCCAGATCGAGCGCCAGTAGCCGCCGTGAACCAGAGCCACGACCGGCGGCCTGGCCACGCCCACCGGCATGTACAGATCACCCCATTGATCGCGGGACGGGCCGTAAGGGATTCTCAGCGGCGTGTGACGTACCCGGTGCAGGGCGTGCCGGATGCCCCAGCTCAGGCCGCTGATCCCGCGCCCGTGCAGGTGGGACGCGCCCTCCCCCGGCTCGACGCCGTCGGCCCGGTGCACGTCGACCCAGACCACCGCACCCAGCGGCCGTCCGATGAGCGCGCGTATCTCCGCCTCGGGCCCGGGAACCACGACGGCCCCGTCACGTACGAGAGACAGCAGGTGGGCGGCGTCGCGGGCGTGGACGAGCGTGCCACGCACGCCCAGGGCGGCGCATTCACGGCCGGCGACCTGCGCCAGCAGCGCCGTGTCCGCGACGACCCCCGGACCGACGATCACCGGCACGTCCACCGGAACCTCGTTCATGACGACCGACCCTACTCAACGACCTCGGGCCGGGACGGCGTACCTTGATCGGGTGCGGGTACGACGACTTCATCCATGGCCGGCCGGCGTCGCGGAGGCGGAGTCCGTCCAGGACCGGCTGCGCGGACACGTCGAACTGACGGGTCCCACCGACTTCGCGCTGGTGGCGGGCCTGGACGTGCACTACCACGGCGACGACGCGGTGACGGCGGCCGTGGTCGTCCTCGACGGGGACACCCTCGCGGTGGTGGAGCAGGTGGTGGCCGAGGGGAGGGTGGCGTTCCCGTACGTGCCGGGGCTCTTCGCCTTCCGCGAGCTGCCCACCCTGATCGACGCCCTCGAACGGCTCACCGTGACCCCTGATCTGCTGCTCTGCGACGGGTACGGGCTGGCCCATCCGCGCGGGTTCGGGCTGGCCTGCCACCTGGGCGTGCTCACCCGGCTGCCGACGCTGGGGGTGGGCAAGACGCCGTTCGTCGGCACGCATAGGCCTCCCGGGCCGGAACGCGGCTCGTGGACGCCGATCGTCCACGAGGGCTCCACGGTCGGGCGGGCGCTGCGCACGCAGCGGGGAGTCAAACCGGTGTACGTCTCCCAGGGCCATCGCGTCTCCCTGGACACCGTGACCGGCCAGGTCCTCCGCCTGGCTGCCCGCTACCGCCTTCCCGAGCCCATCCGCCACGCCGACCACCTGGCCCGCCACCCCTCCTGACGTGCCGCCGGACCCGGTCCCGCGCGCAGCGGAGCGCCGTACGGTTCCGAGTCCGGATGCGGAGAGCCGTGGCCCCGGGGTGCGTCAGCGGCGCCAGGACCAGACGACGAGCCACACGCAGAGCCCGAAGAGCCCCATCCCGAGCGGCACGTGCGTCATCACCGCCCCGGAGCCGCCCAGCATCGACTGGACGAACCCGAGCAGCAAGATCGCCACGCTGACGAGCGCGGGCCAGCCGGCGGCGCGGCCCGGACGCCACATCAGCACGGCCACGATGAGCTGCACCAGCCCCAGCAGGTGCACGACGAACGACCCCGTCCCGTGCAGGCCGGCGCCGGCGCCGCTCATGAGCTGGCCGGCCGTCACCGCCTGCGCGAACACGACGGCCGTGTTGAGGACGGCGACGACCTTGAACGCGGTCATGTACCCGCTGCCCTTGGCGACCTCGGTTACCACTGGACTTCTCCTTCGGCCTGGTGTGAAGGCCTCCAGGATGATCCCGGAGCGGGCGCCGCGGCATCCGCCGGCCGTCGTCATCCCCACTACGCCCCTCGTCGTACGTCAGGTCCGCCCGTGGGTTCCCGACGAGGCCAGCGGCGGCAGGACGGCCTGGGCGTCGGCGCCCCCGAACCACAACCCGATCACGAACGCGGCGGTCGCCTCCAGCTGCATCGCCCGGTCGAGGCCTCCCCCGTCCAGCGGGGTGCAGCCGAGGCCGGCGACCAGCGTGCGGGCCGCGTCCATGGCGCCGGGGTCGTCGCCGCACAGCGGCACGGCCAGCGGACGCCCGTCGAACACCGGCGGCGTCATCCGCCACACGTCCACGTGACACAGGTTGAACGCCTTCACGACATGACCTCCGGTGAGATCCTGGATCATGCGTGCGATCGGACGCGTGGGGTCATATCGGTCAGGGGCGGCAGCATTGGTCACGTCGATGACGGGCTTGTCCCGCATTGACGGACGTGCGGCCTGGAGCACGTCCACCAGGCCCGCCTCCCTGACGGCGACCACCACGACCTCTCCGAACCCGGCCGCCTCCGCCCACGTCCCCACCCGCACGTCCACCTCGGCGGAAGCCACCGGCGCCTCCACGAGCTGCCGGCGGGCGGCCTGGGCTCGCACCCTTTCTGCCTGGGCCGTGCTCCGGTCCAGGTCGCGGCCGCTGATCATGACCGGATGGCCCGCGCCGGCCCACTGGGTGCCGAGGGCGTCCGCCATGTTGCCGGCGCCCAGGATCCCGATACGCATGTTCGTCCTCCAAGAAGGGGTTTGCTTGGATGACAACGGTAGAAATCCCGTCGCACACCATCCGGTGCCTAATGGAGGCTTCGTTGTTCCTCGCCGACTGTCAGGCCAGGCTCGCCTTCGACCTGGTCGCCAACACCTGGAACGCGGTCGTCGTCTGGGCGCTGCGCCATGGCCCGCGACGTCCGGGGCGGCTGCGGGAGGAGATCGGCGGGATCAGCCCGAAGGTCCTCACGGAGACGCTGCGCCGCCTGGAGTTCAACGGCCTGGTGGTACGGCGCGCCTACGCCGAGGCTCCGCCCCGCGTGGAGTACGAGCTGACCGAGCTGGGACGCAGCCTCCTGGGGCCGATCGAGGCGTTCGGCGTGTGGGCGTCCGACCACGCCGACGACGTCATGGCCGCCCAGGACCGCCGATCCCGCGATCACATGATGTAAGAAATCTTTAACTCAGCGTGACTTTCCCACTACTCTGGGTAGCGTCAGTTCGACATCCCGTACCCAGGAGGTTCGATGTTGTCCACCCCTCGGCGGATCATGGTCGCCGTGGTCGCCGCCGGCGGCCTGGCCCTGTCCGCCGCCCCCGCCGCCCATGCCGTCGTCGATCCCTTTCAGCTGGGGACCTGCCTGCTCGAGTCCCCCGCTGAGCTGACCGGCCTGGTCGATCCCGCGGCACTGACCGCGCCGGCGGAGCTTCCGGTCGTCGGCTGCCTTCAGCCATGACCGCCACCGTCCCGGGCCATGACCCGTCGTCCGGCGGCGTCGCCCGCGTGGGCGAGGGGCGGCGGCGAGGAGTTCCGCCGACGTTCCGCGTCGTGATCTCCGCAGCCGTGCTGGTGGCCGGCGCGTCCCCGATCCCGCTGGATCTGCTCGGCAACGGCTCGCCGCTCATCGATGTGGAGACCGTGGTCCAGCACATCAACGTACTGACGTCCTAGTGAGACTCGCGCAAGTACCCGTGACCGCGTCGCGCACGAGGTCACAGAAGATGCCGGCACGGGTCGGCTACGTCATGTTCCTGAGCCGATGGATTCAGGCCCCGCTCTACCTGGGGCTGATCGTCGCCCAGGTCGTCTACGTGTGGCGCTTCATGGCGGAGCTGATCCATCTGATCCATCTCGGGTTCGGCGGCACGCCGGCCGAGACCACGGTCATGCTGATCGTCCTCGGACTCGTGGACGTCGTCATGATCTCCAACCTGCTGATCATGGTCATCATCGGCGGCTACGAGACGTTCGTCTCGCGGCTGCGCATCGAGGGCCATCCTGACCAGCCCCAGTGGCTCTCGCACGTCAACGCCAACGTGCTGAAGGTCAAGCTGGCCATGGCCATCATCGGCATCTCGTCCATCCATCTCCTCCAGATCTTCATCAACGCGGCCAGACCGGCCATCACCGACAGGGAGTTGCTATGGAAAACACTGATCCACCTGACCTTCGTGGTCTCGGCGCTGGCTCTGGCGCTGATCGACCGGATGATGGAGGGCGGACGGCCACAGCACGACACCGGCGACGGCGTCAACCCCGCCAGCATGCAGGCCGCCTAGGCAGGCCGGCGCACCTCGCCGTGACGCGGTGGTGCCGAGGGTGGGGGTTCTGATGGGAACGAGGCGCCTCGTCGCGGCGGGGCTCGGGGCCGCGGTGGCGAGCGTGATGTTCCCGTACGCCGCGCAGGGTGCGGTCACGCCACCGCCTGCGGCAATCGCCCAGGCTCCGGCGCCCGGCACGGCCACCCGGCCCGGCGCGGCCAATCAGCCCGCACAGTCCGGCGCGGCCGTCCAACCGGGCACGGTCGCCGAAGCCGCCCGACCCGGCACGGCCGCCGAGCCCGCCGAACCCGCTGAGCCGGCGGAGCCCGTGGAACCCGTGGAACCCGCCGAGCCCGCCGAGCCCGCTGCGGCTTCGGGCAAGTCGCTCGTCGGTGACGTGATCATCTTCAATGACGAGATCGTCGAGCCTGTGTCGGCTCCGGTGAGCACGTGCGGCGGGCTGGTGCCCGTGCTCAGCACCGCACCCGGTTCCTGCGACGGGGCCTCGCGCGTCTCCGACGACGACGCCTGACCCGGACGTGCCCGCCCACACCGTGGGCGGGCACGTCCTCAGCCGTACAGGCCTTCGAGCACCGCGGCCACGCCGTCCTCGTCGTTGGACAGCGTGCGCCGCTCGATCGCCGCCAGCACCAGATGGTGCGCGTTCGCCATGGCGTAGCCGGCGCCCGCGTACGCGAGCACCGCCAGATCGTTGGGCATGTCGCCGAACGCCACCACCTCGCCGGCCTCGACCCCGCGCTCCCTGCAGAGCCGGTCGAGCGCGCCGGCCTTCGTCACCCCCGGCGCGCTGATCTCCAGCAGCCCCTCGACCCCGGAGTACGTCACCTCGGCCTGGCCCTCGACGGCCGCCACGACGGCGGTGAACATCTCGTCGGCGGTGTGCGCGGCCGACATGGCGAGCAGCTTGACGATGGGCTCGCCCTCGTCGAACACCGATCCGACCTCGCGGTAGTACGCCAGGTCGTCGATGAGACGACGGGTGTAAGCGGCCTCGGCCAGCACGTTCCTGCCCGTCTCGACGGCGATGCCGACGCCGGGGATGGCCTCGGCCAGCGTGGCGGCGACTGTTCTGGCCGCTTCGGGCGTGAGCGGACGGCTGTGGATGATCTCGTCGGCGGCCACGTCGTAGGTGACGGCTCCGTTGCTGCAGATCGCGATGCCGGTGACGCCGGTCTGCTCGGCGATCGCGCGGACGCCGCGCGGCGCCCTTGCGGTGACGAAGACGATCTCGGCGCCGGCCGCCCGCGCGGACCGCAGCGCCTTCCTGGTGCGAGGGGTGATGGTGCCGGTCGAGGTCAGGAGGGTTCCGTCGAGGTCGGTGGCCACGATGCGCGGCGAGATCACGGTGCTCACCCCGGCGATTATCCCCGGCCCGCCTCGCACGTCAGGTCCGTGGTCGTCCCCTGACGACGGCGTGCACCCCTGGACCGCGGCCTTCGCTCGCCTCCTTCCCCGGCCGGCCGGCAGGCGACCGCTCGTCCGGTCAGAGCCGCAGCTCGGGCGGGAGCACCGCGGCCGCGTTCATGATCTCCAGGCCGAGCAGCCGCCCGGTCTCGCCGTAGTCGAGGATGACGTCGCCGGCTTCGACCTGGCGTACCGCCTCACCTGGCGACATCTCATGGCGCATGGAGACGTAGGCAAGGTCGTGTTCCTGGTCCACGCTCACGTACACCGTGCGCGCCCGCCGGCCCGACGGCGCGTCGTCCCAGCTCAGCAGCCCCTCCTTGGCCTCGTGGGACCCGGCGAGCGCCGCCCGCACCGTGACCATCGCCAGCCCGATCGCCTCCATCGAGTCGAACGCGGTGACCTTCCTTTCGTGCTCCCACCCGGCGAGCCCGTCGATGCGGTACGGGCACGACCACTCGCCGTCCGGCTCCTCGTACGGCAGGCCGAGCGTGACGACGACGTCACTGGGTGGATCGGTACGCAGCACCAGCACACGATGGGCGATCTCGTACATGTCTGCTGATCTACCCCTGAGGCCGCGCGAGGAAGACTCGGATTGCACACCCTGTTCTGCATGGGCAGTCCTGTCCCGTATCGTCACCGGAGAACCGTTCTGCCACGGCCGCGCGGGGCCGGGTCCGAAGGCCGTGGCGGTGGTCGTGAGATTTGCCGGGCGGCACCATGTCGCGGGCTGGAGCCCGGGGTCTCCAGCGAAGGAGGAGCCGATGAATGACACGTTCGGGGCGCGCCTGAGAGCCAGGCTCGACGCGTACGGACCGCTCTGCGTGGGCCTCGACCCGAGTCCGGCGCTGCTGCACGCCTGGGGGCTCGATGACTCCCCCGCCGGTCTTGAGCGCTTCAGCCGCACGGTCGTCGACGAGGTGGGCGACGTGGTCGCGGTGGTCAAGCCGCAGTCGGCCTTCTTCGAGCGCTGGGGCAGCCGCGGCATCACCGTGCTCGAACGCACGATCGCCGACCTGCGCGAGGCCGGCACGCTGGTGCTGCTCGACGTCAAGCGGGGCGACATCGGCAGCACGATGGCCGCCTACGCGGAGGCGTACCTCGACAGGGGCGGCCCGCTGGCGGCCGACGCGGTGACGCTCAGCCCCTACCTGGGGTTCGGCTCGCTCGAGGTGGCGATCACGTCGGCCATGGTCAACGACGCGGGCGTGTTCGTGCTGGCCCGCACCTCCAACCCCGAGGCCGCCCCGCTGCAGCGGCACGTGGCCGGGCAGGTGATCGCCGCCGCGGCGGCGGCCAACGCGGGTCACACGCCGTTCGGGCCGGTCGGGCTGGTCATGGGAGCCACGCTGCCCGAGCTCGGCGAACCGCTCGGCGACCTCAACGGCCCGATCCTCGCGCCGGGCCTGGGTGTCCAGGGGGCCACCCCCGCCGACGTGGCCCGGGTGTTCGCGTCCGTCCGTCATGCCGTCGTGCCGTCGGTCTCCAGGGCCGTGCTCACCGACCCCAAGCAGGTGCGCTCGCGCACGCTCGACTACCGGGACGAGTGCGCCGCCCTCCTGGGGGCCAAGGTCGCCGCCCAGAAGTGAGTGGCGACGCACGTGACGGTCAGCCGGTGGGGCCGGCGTCGGGGCGGACGACCTCGTTCCCGTTCTCCTCTTCCTCCCCGGAGTCCTCCTGCGGGCCCTCCTGCGGGTCGTCCACAGGGAGGTCGGCGGAGACGGGACGGCGGCTCGTCGGCGTGTCGGCGCCCGACCGTTCGGCGACGACGTCGCTCTCGCCCTCCACCCTGCCGACCGCGTCGGGTTTGTCCTCTGGTTTCTCGCTCATGGTCACCACCTGCCCAGGCGGCACCTCATGAGACCTGCCGGTCGATCTCCTCGCGGGCCGGCATCGACGTGCTGGCCCCCTCGCGCTGCACCGACAGCGCCGCCGCCGCCGAGGCGAAGGTGAGGGCGTCGGCCATCGCACGCCCCTCGGAACGGGCCACGGCCAGCGCGCCCACGAACGTGTCACCGGCCGCCGTCGTGTCCACGGCCTTCACCGGCACCGACGGCACACGCAGCCGCTCCCCCGACCGCGACCCGAAGAGCGCGCCCTGCGAGCCCAGCGTGATCACCGCCTCCTCGACCCGTTCGAGCAGCGCGTCGAGGGCCGCGTCCACGCCTGCGACGCCGGTGATGGCGGCCGCCTCGTGCTCGTTCGGGACGATCGTCGTGACCGCGTCGAGCAGTGCCTCCGGCAGGGGCCGCGCGGGCGCCGGCGTGAGGAACACCGGCACGCCCGCCGCCCTCGCCCCTCGCGCCGCCTCGACGACCGCCTCCAGCGGCAGTTCCAGCTGCAGCAGCAGTGCCTGGGACGCCGCGATCACGGCCAGGTCGTCAGCGGTCGGTCCGGTGACCGTGCCGTTCGCGCCCGGCACGACCACGATCGAGTTGCCTCCGGCGTCGTCGACCACGATGTGCGCGATGCCGCTGGGCCCCGGCACCTGGCGCAGGCCGCGCACGTCGACGCCGGCCTCCGCCAGCGTGGTGCGCATCTCCGCGCCGAAAGCGTCGTCGCCGGCCGCCCCGAGGAACGCCACCCGCGCTCCCGCGCGGGCCGCGGCGATCGCCTGGTTGGCGCCCTTGCCGCCGGGGATGGTGCGGAAGTGGTGCCCGGTGACCGTCTCGCCGCGTTTGGGGGCTTCTGAGACGTACGCGACGAGGTCCATGTTGGCGCTGCCGAAAACCGAGATCATGGGGTCATCATCTCCTGTGTACGGGCGGCCAGCTCCTCCAGGCCCACCCCGTCGAACCCGGTGAGGCTGCTGGCCAGGCGGTCACGCATACGCCAGCGGCCGGGCACCCCACCGTTCAGCGCGCCCGCGACGGACCCGGCCGTGGCCCCCGCCGAGTCGGTGTCCCAGCCGCCGGCGACCGCCCCGGCGATCGTGGCGGTGAAGTCGCCCCCGCCGTGGATCAGCGTGGCGGCGACCAGGGCCGCGTTGTTGACCGTGTGCACCCAGTGCAGGGAGCCGTGGCGTTCGTGGAGGCGGTCGACGACCCGTTCGAAGTCGTCCTCGCGTCCGGCGTCCGCGACGGCCAGGCGTACGGCCTCGTGCAGCCGCGACCGCTCGGGCACCACGGACAGCCCAGCCCGCACCACCTCCTCCGCCGACGTGGCCACCAGGGAGGAGGCGCACATCGCGGCCACGAACATCGCCCCGTAGATCCCGTTCGCGGTGTGCGTCAGCCGCGCGTCGCGCCAGGCGTGCTCCGCGGCGGTGGCCGGGTCGCCGGGGTTGACCCAGCCGTACACGTCCGCCCTGATCAGCGCTCCGATCCACTCGCGGAACGGGTTGCGGTGGGTGGCCGTGCGCGGCGGCTCGACGCCGTCCAGGAGGTTGCGGTACGCGACCCGCTCGGCGGTGAACGTACGGCCGGCGGGGAGCTCGTCGAGCCACAACCTGGCCACATCGCCGGTGGTGAAGCCGCGGCCATGGCGTTCCAGCACGGTCAGGGCCAGCAGCGGGTAGTTGAGGTCGTCGTCCTCGGGGATGCCGTCGATGTTCTCGGCCAGGGAGTTGACCGCGCTGCGGCGGTTCCAGGGCCAGCGGCGCGCGACGTCGTCAGGCAGGCCCTTCGCCGTGAACCAGCCCCTGATGGGCCAGTTGCCGGTGGACTCGGCGATCTCCCTGATGCCCTCGCGCGGGATCTTCTCGACGGGTTTGCCCAGCACGCACCCGGCCGCCCGGCCGAGCCAGGCGCCCAGCACCCGTGCGGGGTCGGCCACGCCTCGTCCGGCGCGCGGACCAAGCCCGGCGGGTGGCGGGGAGGCGC
>NZ_JAAAHR010000012.1:0-99253 GCF_009908215.1 Nonomuraea sp. K271
GTCTTCTATGAGGGAGATATCGGGGATGGCCCACTGATAGACAAGATATTCGCCGAAAATCCGGATATTGAGGCTGTCGTTCACTGCGCGGCGCTCATCGTGGTGCCGGACAGCGTGGCCGACCCCATCGGCTACTATCGCGCGAACGTCGCCAAGAGCCTCGAACTCGTCGACCACCTGCTCCGCAACGGCTGCGAGCGGATGATTTTCAGCTCCTCCGCGTCGATCTACCAGGCGGGCGCGGACCACACCGTCGACGAGGACTCGCCGCTCGCCCCTCAGAGCCCGTACGCGCAGACCAAGGCCGTGTGCGAGGCCATGTTCGCCGACATCGCGGCCAGCCGTCCGATCAGGATCCTGTCCCTGCGCTACTTCAACCCCATCGGCGCCGACCCGCGGATGCGTACCGGCCTGCAGGTGCGCCGTCCCAGCCACGCCCTGGGCAAGATGATCGAGGCGTACGAGGACGGCGTGCCCTTCCAGATCACCGGCACCGCCTACCCCACGAGAGACGGCACCGGAATCCGCGACTACGTGCACGTATGGGATCTGGCGACCGCGCACGTGGCCGCCCTGCGCAGGTTCGACGCGCTGGACACCGACGTGATCAACCTGGGCACCGGCGCGGGCACCACGGTCCGCGAGCTGGCCGAGGCGTTCAACCGGGTCGTTGACCGTCCCATCGAGGTCGTCGAGGCCCCCGCCCGCCCCGGCGACGTGCCCGGCGCCTACACGCGCAGCGACCGGGCCCGACGCCTGCTGGACTGGCAGACCCGCTACTCCCTCGATGAGGGCATCAGGCACTCGCTCGAATGGGCGGCACTCCGGAAGTCCAGACTGGGCTGAGCCCGGCCGCCCCTCTCCCGCGCCGCCGCGCCCGTCCCGTCCGGTACGCGCTGGTACGCGCCTCTCCCGTCCGGTCGTGCCCGTCCCGTCCGGTGCGCGCCTCTCCCGTCCTCAGGCGGGAGAGGCGCGCACGGCCGGCAGGTCAGCCGGTGACGGCGTACGCGCCGAGGGGGATCTCGGTCAGGCTGGGGATGTCGTCCCCGCTGTCCTCGAACGAGGTCGCGACGTCCTTCGCCGGCGGCGCCTTGATCGACACGGCCTTGCCCCAGCCGGTGTATCTCGTGTCCACGCTCACGCTGCCCTTGTCGCCGAGGCCGTGCACCGAGGTCGTGAACGTCGTCACAAGGCGCGTCGGCAGGCCGGCCGCGTTCACGGTGAGCCTCCACTTGATCGGGCTCTTCATCGCCTTGGCGCTCGGCGAGCCGAGCGACGATCCGGCGCGCAGCCAGGGCGAGGCCTTCCACAGTGCGCCCAGCTTGATCGTGCCCGTGTAGCCGTGGCTGGTGGCCTTGGCGCCCTTGAGCAGGGCCTTGAGCGTGGAGTGTTCGCCGAGGTTGACGAACTGGCCGAACGTGGCGGTGGCGCCGCCGGCCAGACCCTTGGCCGCCTTGAACCAGGTCTTGCCCTCGGGCAGCAAGGTCGCCCACATGTTGCCGGAGAGGTAGGACGTGGTGCCGATCTTGATCGTGCGCTCAGGCTTGGCGATTGCCTTGAGGGACTCGCCGAACTCGTCGTCCGGCGCATCGGCCAGGTCCTTGGACGTGATGTTGAGCTTGCCGGTGATGTCGGAGGCGGCGATGCCCGACTTGCCGAACTGCAGGGTGCCGCTGCGCCGGAGGAACACCTCGCGCCGGGCGCCCTGGCTGATCGTCGTGCGCTCGGTGAAGCTCACACCCTTGCCGGGGGCCATCCGCTTCTTGACGGCCACCACGGGGTCCTTGGGGGCGGCCATCGCCGGGGTGGCGGTCGCCAGTGCGGCGGTCGTGACTAACGCCACGCCGGTAAGGATTCGCTTCATGCGGATTTCCTTCGTCAAGTCGTGTTGTTGAGGTCAAGGCGCAAGTTCGCCTTGTGAAGCGGCTCGGCGGAGCCGGACATTACGGAATGCCGCCGAACGAGTTCAGCGCGTGGTTCAGGTCTTCCTCAAGGACCCCGCATGCCCCCGGAGGCGTGGCCGTGGTCACCGTCAGGCCCGCGACAAATCCATTCATACGAGGTCCCTATGGTTCCAAAAGGAAGAGAAGGAGATCCTGCCAATCGAAGATCACGACCGTATATCGAGAACTAGGGCGTATGCCATCGAATCGGTGCAAAATTCGTGCAGGTGCCGTCGTGGAGAAGTGAGATCACCGTCACATAGCGCGAGAACCCCCACCCGATGACCTGGTCAGGTCAAGCTTCGGGCTAGGCTTCACTGGCGGAAACGCCCGGCACGCACCCTGAGCGCCGGAGCTCGCCGTGAGAGGGCAAGGCACGATGCCAACGAACGGCACCTCGGACGCGACCGTAAGTGCAGGTGCACGGGCCGCCGAACATCAGTCGGACAAGCGTCGAACATTCAGTCGGATAAGCAAGGAGCGAACCCGACGTAGCGAGCGGAGTGGAGGGCCGGCGCAAAAGGCACTCCACGGAGCGAGTGAGGAGGGTGAGCGACACATGGGAAGAGGACGGACCCCTCGTGGACCTGTTCGAACATCAGGCGAAGGAACTCTTCGCTGACTACGGCATCCCGGTGCCACGCGGCATCGTCGCCCACACCGTGGAGGAGGTGCGGTCGGCGGCCGAGGAGCTGACAGGCCGCGTTGTCGTCAAGGCTCAGGTCAAGACCGGTGGCCGTGGCAAGGCCGGCGGCGTGAAAGTGGCGGCCGACACCGCCGACGCCGTCGAGAAGGCCACCGCCATCCTCGGCATGGACATCAAGGGCCACACGGTCCACAAAGTGCTCGTGGAGGAGGCCAGCGCGATCGCGGAGGAATATTACTTCTCCTTCCTGCTCGACCGCGCCAACCGCACCTTCCTCGCGATCTGCTCCGCCGCCGGCGGCATGGACATCGAAGAGGTCGCCCACACCGCGCCGGAGAAGGTCGCCAAGGTGCCGGTATCGGCACTGACCGGCATCGACCGCGCCAAGGCCCGCGAGATCGCGACGGCCGGCGGCCTGCCGGACAAGGCGCTCGACGGCGCCGCCGAGCTCATCGAGAAGCTGTGGTGCTGCTTCGTCGACGAGGACACCACGCTCGTCGAGGTCAACCCGATGATCCTGTCGGCCGACGGCCAGGTGAAGGCCCTCGACGGCAAGGTGACCCTCGACGACAACGCCGTGTTCCGCCAGCCCGACCACGAGGCGCTCGCCGACAAGGCGGCCGAGGACCCGCTCGAGGCCAAGGCCAAGCAGAAGGACCTCAACTACGTCAAGCTCGACGGCGACGTCGGCATCATCGGCAACGGTGCCGGCCTGGTCATGTCCACGCTCGACGTGGTGGCCTACGCGGGCGAGCAGTTCCCCGGCAAGCCGTCGCCCGCCAACTTCCTCGACATCGGCGGCGGCGCCTCGGCCGAGGTCATGGCCGCGGGCCTTGAGATCATTCTCTCCGACCCCAGCGTCAAGTCGATCTTCGTGAACGTCTTCGGCGGCATCACCGCCTGCGACGCCGTCGCCAACGGCATCGTCTCGGCGTTCAAGCTGCTGGAAAGCCGTGGCGAGGCCGTGTCCCACCCGCTGGTGGTCCGCCTCGACGGCAACAACGCCCAGCTCGGGCGGCAGATTCTCGCCGATGCCGCGCTCCCGCGGGTCGAGCTGGTAGACACGATGGACGACGCGGCCAAGCGGGCCGCCGAGCTCGCTGCGGCAGGTGTGTGACCCATGGCCATCTGGTTGACTGACAACAGCAAGATCATCGTTCAGGGCATGACGGGCGGCGAGGGCACCAAGCACACCCGCCGCATGCTCGCCTCAGGCGCCCGCGTCGTAGGCGGCGTCAACGCCCGCAAGGCGGGCACCACGCACGAGGGCCTGCCCGTGTTCGGCACGGTCAAGGAGGCGATGGAGCAGACCGGCGCCGACGTGTCCGTCGTGTTCGTGCCCCCGGCGTTCACCAAGAACGCGGTCAAGGAGGCCATCGACGCCGAGATGCCGCTCTGCGTCGTGATCACCGAGGGCGTGCCGGTGCACGACTCGACCGAGTTCTGGGCCTACGCGGTGGCCAAGGGCAACAAGACCCGCATCATCGGCCCCAACTGCCCGGGCATCGCCTCTCCCGGCGCCTCCAACGCCGGCATCATCCCCGCCGACATCACCACCGCCGGCCGCATCGGCCTGGTCTCGAAGTCCGGCACGCTGACCTACCAGCTGATGTACGAACTGCGCGACTTCGGCTTCTCCACCGCCGTGGGCATCGGCGGCGACCCGGTCATCGGCACCACCCACATCGACGCGCTCCAGGCGTTCCAGGAAGACCCCGCCACCGACGCGATCGTGATGATCGGCGAGATCGGCGGCGACGCCGAGGAACGGGCCGCCGCCTACATCGAGCAGCACGTCAGCAAGCCGGTCGTGGCCTACGTAGCCGGGTTCACCGCGCCAGAGGGCAAGACGATGGGCCACGCGGGCGCCATCGTGTCCGGCTCGGCCGGCACCGCCCAGGCGAAGAAGGAGGCCCTGGAGAAGGTCGGCGTTCGCGTCGGCAAGACCCCCTCCGAGACGGCCCGCCTGATGCGCGAGATCATGCAGGCCCGCTGAGCGCCGCCTCCCCTGACAGCCCCGCACGGGATCCCGTGCGGGGCTTCGCGTTGTTCTGCCGTACGCGTGCACGATTCCGGTACCAGGTCACGGGGTCACACCTCGGCCACGGAACACGGCCGGCGGGGCGCCGTAACGGCGGCGCGCCACTGACCGGTTCAGAGGCGTCTCCCTGGACGGACCCCGGGCACGGTCGGCGAGTGGGTGAGGGTGGCGGTGCCGTACGGGATTGACTGGAGCAGTGCCGTGTGGCGGGAGATCGCGCGATCGCGGTCGCAAAGTGGGAGAGGGTGGCGCGCGGCGGGCACAAAGTAGGGGCCGGCGGCGCGTCAACCAAGCGCTGGTCGGGAAAGCTTGAGAAAATCGCCTACTGTGACGGCGATTCTCGACCAGCTACGTGCCGCCCCCCGGTCGGTGCTCGGCCGACTGCCAGGGGTCTCGAGCGACGATGACGAGACCAGGCGGCCGCTGCCCGTGTCGGGGATGCTGGCGGCCGCCGCCACGCTCGGCGTCGGGCTGGCGGCGCTCACCACGCTCACCCTGGTCGGCTGGATCGCGGCCCCGCGCGGGACGCTCGGGGCGGGGTTGCCAGGTGTGTTCCGCACGGCGGCGCAGCTCTGGCTGGCCGCGCACCACGCCGGGTTCGCGATCCCCGGCGGGCGGGTCGGCCTGCTGCCGCTGGGGTTGATGCTGCTGCCCGCCGTGCTGCTCTACCGCGCGGCGCGGTGGATGGCCCGTGACGCCGACCTGCGGCTGCGCCTGCCCGCCCGGCTGCCGAAGAACAGCCCCAAGGCGCAGGCGAGCGCCCGGCGGCGGGCCCAGCTGGTGCTGGTGGTGCAGGCGGGGGTGTCGCTGGCGGCCCCTTACGCGCTGCTCGCCGGGCTGATCGCGCTCGTCGCGCGTAACGAGATCACGCAGCCCTTCCTGGGTGAGACGCTGCTCAGCCACTTCGTGCTGGCGTTCCTGGCGGGTTCGCTGGCCACGGCCCGGATGATCGGTCCATGGCGGGTGATGTTGCGGCTGCTGCCCGAGCGGGTGCGCGCGCTGACCGTCGGTACGGCCGTCGCCACGGCGGTGCTGCTCGTTGCCGGGCTCGCGCTCCTGCTCGTCGCCATCGTGCTGAACTTCGGGCAGATCAAGGAGCTGTCCAGCGTGCTCTCGCCCGGGTTCGTGGGCGGGGTGCTGCTGGTGCTGCTGCAGCTCCTCTACGCGCTCAACGCCGTCGTCTGGGCCCTGTCCTACGTCGCGGGGCCGGGGTTCGCGATCGGCGCCGACACCCTGGTCGCGCCCACCGGGGTGCAGCTCGGCACCGTGCCGAGCCTGCCGTTGCTGGGGGCGCTGCCGGACAGCGGAACCGTGCCGGCGTGGATGATGGTGGTGGTCGCGCTGCCGTTCGCGGCCGGGGCGGTGGCGGGCGTGATGGTGGCCAGGATCTCGCCGTCGCCGTCCTACGAGGCGGCGCCGCTGTGGGGGTTCCTCAGCGGGGTCTCGACGGGTGTCGTGGCCGGCGTGCTGGCGGCGCTGTCCGGCGGGCCGATCGGCGGGGGCAGGCTGGCCACGGTCGGTCCCTCCCCCTGGGAGGTGGCGCTGTCGGTGGCGCTCGAGGTGGGCGTGGCCGCGGGCATCTCCGCCGGCGTGACGAACCTGCTGCTGATCAACAAACGTGCCCGTACGCCGCTGGACAAGGCGGCCGCGCCCGTGCGCAGGGCCGGGGCGGCGCTGGCCAAGGCGGCCAGCAAGGTGGGGCTGGCCGAGTCGGATCCGCGCCCGTTGCCCGGCCACTGGATGGACGCGACGGAGGCCGACACCCAGGAGATCCCCGTCATCAGGGACGACTGGCAGGACGAGCACGCGTCGGCGGCGGCCGAGACGCTGGCCCAGTCGCGCTCACGCGCGCCGGAGCCGAAGCCGGGGGGCGCACGCCCGCCGCGCAAGGACATCGTGGACGAGTCGGACGACCGGGGCGGCCACGTCATCTACGTCGACCCCTACGCGTGGGACCGCGACTGACCGCCTACGCGGGGCTGATCGCCGCACGGTTGTTCGCGCGAGGCTTACGGCTGCATGGCGCCGAGCAGTTCGAGCACGTCGGCCGGGAGCTTGCGCTGCGCCGCTTCCCTGAACTGCGTGAAACACTCACCCTGGGACGACACCGTCCCCGCGCCCTTCATGCACTCCTGGTAGGCGGAGTATTCGTCCATGAGGTAGAGCTGCATCCCGGAGGCCATCGTGGACAGCGCCAGCGCGATCGCAGAGACGGTGATGCCACCCACGACGACACCGGTGGGTTTGCCTTCGCCCTTGAGCAGTGGCAGCGCCTTGATGCCGGCCATGAGCGCGAACAGCGCCATGACCAGGCCTGCGAGCGGCAACATGAACGTCATGGCCAGCGCTGCGATGGACAACCAGATCGCTCGGCGGCCCGCCGATTCAGCGGGCTGCTGGCCTGCCGGCGCCTTCACCGGTGTCGACACCTGACCTCCTCTGCGTCGCCGGGCGAGGAACAGATACTCTGACAGCCCCACCCTGTTACCACCTGGGAGAGTGTGCGTGTCTAAGGTTGGGCGGCTCGTCGTCCTTGTCTCCGGCTCTGGAACCAACCTACAGGCCCTGCTGGACGCTTCTGCCGACCCGTCCTACGGTGCTCGCGTGGTGGCGGTCGGCGCCGACAGGGAGGGGATAGAGGGGCTGGTCAGGGCCTCGAAGGCAGGAATCCCGACTTTTGTGGAAAAAGTGGGCGATTACGCTACGCGGGCGGAATGGGATGTGGCCGTCGCGGCCAGGATCTCCGTGTACGCGCCTGACCTGGTCGTGGCGGCGGGTTTCATGAAGATTCTCGGCAAGCCCACCCTCCAGGCGGCGCCTCTGCTCAACACCCATCCCGCGCTCCTGCCGTCGTTCCCCGGCGCGCACGGCGTGCGCGACGCGCTCGCCCACGGGGTCAAAGTGACCGGCTGCACGGTCATGCTGGCCGACGAGGGCGTCGACACCGGGCCGATCGTCGCCCAGGAGGCCGTGCCCGTGCTCCCTGACGACGACGAGGCCGTGCTGCACGAGCGCATCAAGACCGTCGAGCGCCGCCTGCTCGTCGAGATCGTCGGCCGGATGGCTCGCGAGGGCTGGACGGTCAGCGGACGCAGCGTCCGCATCGGCAACCACACAGGAGGGGAATCCACGTGACTCGCATCGCCATCCGGCGCGCGTTGATCGCTGTTTACGACAAGTCCGGGCTCGATGAGCTGGCGAGAGCCCTCGACGACGCCGGTGTGGAGATCGTCTCGACCGGCGGCACGGCCGCCGCGATCTCGTCCTTCGGGATCCCGGTGACGAAGGTGGAGCAGCTGACCGGGTTCCCCGAGTGCCTCGACGGACGGGTCAAGACGCTGCACCCGCGCGTGCACGCCGGGCTGCTGGCCGACGTCACCAAGCCGCACCACGTGACCCAGTTGGCGGAGCTGGAGATCGATCCGTTCCAGCTCGTGGTGGTCAATCTCTATCCGTTCCAGGAGACGGTGGCCTCGGGGGCGTCGGCGGAGGAGTGCGTCGAGCAGATCGACATCGGCGGGCCCGCCATGATCCGCGGCGCCGCCAAGAACCACAACACCTGCGCCGTCGTGGTCGACCCCGGCTCCTACGGCGACGTGCTCACCGCCGTGGCCGAGGGCGGCTTCACGCTGGCCGAGCGCCGGCGCCTGGCCGGCATCGCGTACGCCCACACGGCGTCGTACGACGTGGCCGTGGCCAACTGGTTCGCCGGCACGTACGGCGAGGAGGGTGATTTCCCGTCGTTCACCGGCGGCACCTACCAGCGCAAGGCCACCCTGCGCTACGGCGAGAACCCGCACCAGGGCGCCGCGCTCTACACGGGCGGCACGGGCGGTCTCGCCAACGCCGAGCAGTTGCACGGCAAGGAGATGTCCTACAACAACTACCTCGACTCCGACGCCGCCTGGCGGGCCGCGTGGGACTTCTCCGAGCCCTGCGTGGCCATCATCAAGCACCAGAACCCGTGCGGCATCGCGGTCGGCTCCGACGTGGCCGAGGCACACCGCAAGGCGCACGCGTGCGACCCCGTGTCCGCCTACGGCGGGGTGATCGCCGTCAACCGCGAGGTCACGGCCGAACTGGCCGGCCAGATCGCCGAAGTCTTCACCGAGGTGGTCATCGCCCCCTCCTACGCCGCCGAGGCGCTGGAGACGCTGCGCGCCAAGAAGAGCCTGCGCCTCCTGGTGTGCGAGCAGGGCCCGTCACGGCGTACCGAACTGCGCGAGATCGACGGCGGCCTGCTGGTGCAGTCGGTCGACAAGGTGGACGCGCCCGGCGACTCGGCCGCCCAGTGGGAGCTCAAGACCGGTACGCCGGCCACGCCCGAGCAACTGGCCGGCCTGGAGTTCGCCTGGCGGGCCTGCCGCTCGGTCAAGTCGAACGCCGTCCTGCTCGCCGCCGACGGTGCGACCGTGGGCGTCGGCATGGGCCAGGTCAACCGGGTCGATTCCTGCCGGCTGGCGGTCACCAGGGCGGGTGAGCGCGCCGCCGGTTCTGTGGCGGCGTCCGACGCGTTCTTCCCGTTCCCCGACGGCCCGCAGGTGCTGATCGAGGCGGGCGTACGTGCGATCGTCGAACCCGGCGGCTCCATCCGTGACCAGGAGGTCATCGACGCGGCCGAGAAGGCGGGCATCACCCTCTACTTCACCGGCACGCGCCACTTCTTCCACTGATCATCCTCCAAAGGGCGACATGACCGATCATGTCGCCCTTTGGCCGTTTTGCGGCGAGCATCCCGTGCTTCCGGTTAACCTGATGCCTTCCCCAGTTCGCTCGTTCCCCGGAGTCTGCCTTGCTTGACGCGACCCTTCAGGCCCTCGTCACCGTGAACGGCCTCGCCACCAGCCCCTTCGTCCTTCTGGTGCTCGCCTTCATCGGTGCCTATCTGGGCATCCGCGTCGTTGAGATCATCCCGTTCACCCGCCGTATCATCGAACGCCGCGAGGCCCGGCTGACCGAGCCCGAGTAACCCGACCCCGGCACCCTTTCGCAGAACCCCCACCCTGAGTCCTCCGGCACGGGAGCCGCCCTGCGCCGCGACATTCCGCCAGACCACGCACCACGGTCGAGCGCGCGTTACGGCGTACCCGCTTCAGCGAAGGGCGTGCGCCGGTGAGACTCACACGGCGGTTGCCGCCGGGAGTCACGGTCGTCCGGACCGCCACACGGGAAGTGACGGCCACACGGGAAGTGACCCACACGGGAGGGAAGTGACGGCCGCGCGGCGGCCGGCTCGTGCTGCCACACGGGCACGCCGGACGGACACATCGCGACGAGAGCGGTACGGAACGGCGGACCGTGCGGGACGGGCGGCGGAGTTGCCGCCCGTCGCACTATGACGATGGTGAATGATCCAGCGCGAGCTTGGCCGCCCCCGCCAGAGAGGCCCGGACCCCCAGCACGGAGGGCACGACCCGGACGGCCCTGACGAAGGCGAGGCCCGCGACGTCGTCGAGCGCCCGCGCCAAGGGCTCGAACAGCACCTTGCCCGCCATCGACACGCCACCACCGACCACCACCCTCGTGGTTTCGGTCGCGGCCGTCACCGAGGCGATCATCCCCGCCAGCGCCCTGGACCCGCGCTCGAACGCCGCCAGCGCGACCGCGTCGCCCGCCGCCGCGTCCTCGGCCAAAGTACGGGCGTCGGCCGGCTCGCCTTTCCAGCCGTGACCGACGGCCCAGCGAACCAGGTTGGGCCCGCTGGAGTAGCGCTCCACACACCCCAGGCCGCCGCACTCGCAACGCTCACCGTTCGGATCCACGGACATGTGGCCCACATGCCCGGCGTTACCCGTCGGGCCGAGCAGAGGCGAGCCGTTGATCACCAGGCCGCCGCCGATGCCTGTGGAGACCACGATGCCGAGCAGCGTGTCGCTGCCCTGGCCCGCGCCCAGCCAGTGCTCCCCGAGGGCGAAGCACTGCGCGTCGCCCGCCAGCATGGTGGGCAGACCGGTCAGCCTGCGTACTTCGTCGCGCAGCGGGAACTCCCGCCAGCTCGGCATGTTGACCGGGCTCACGGTTCCGGTGGCGAGGTCGATGGGGCCCGCGCAACCGATGCCGGCGGCCACGGGCGGCGGGCCACCCGTGGTCACCTCCGTGACGAGAGCCGCCAGCGCGTTCATGACGTCCGCACGCGGTGTGGGCCGGGTGGCGGACCGCAGGATCGAACCGGTCTCGTCCACCAGCGCGGCGGCGAGCTTGGTCCCTCCGATGTCGATGGCGAGTACGCAGGTCATCAATGTTTGTGATGGTTGTCGGGCTGGCGGGGGTCGCCAGGATGCTCAAAGCCGGGAACGAGCTTCACCTTCTTGGCACGTAGGTCGTCGAGCCACCGCGCGAACGCCTGCCGCTGCGCCGCCCCCAAGAGGTATGGATCTTGGTGCGATGCATGGGACATCCGATGCGATTGTTGCTCCTCCAGGGCGGATCCTCCCATAAACCGCCCCGCAGCCGCTCCGGGGGTCATGGTTGCGGACGTTTCCGAGGGTGAGATTGAGGTCGCATCGGGCGCCAGGTCGGAGGCAGGGTCCGGCCCGCCGGCGGTCCTACCCGCGAGGGTGCTCGCGGTCGGTTCCGAAGACCCGGCCGTCGAAGCTCCGGGCCGAGGCGACGGGGCCAGGCTCGGGGACTCGGCTGGGGGTGGTGTTGGTGCGGGACTTGGAGGCGTGGCCAGGGGTGGTGTCGGAGTGGAGCTTGGCGGCGTGGTCGGGCTTGAGGACGTGGTGGACGCAGCCTCTGAAGCCGGGGGCGGCGTGGTCGGCCGGGGTGCTGATGTCGAGCTGCGGAAGGGAGGCGCCGAACGTGAGCCCGGAATTGGAGCCGAGCCCGAGCGGCGGGGTATGTGCGGGGCCGTGACCGGGGTGGCGATGGCGACGTGCCACCCGAGGCCGTCCTCGACCGGGCCGACGAGTGTGTCGTACGGATGGGACTGGATCGCCTCGGCGATCACGGTCGGCAGTGAGTCGAGCGTGATCGGCCCGAGGGGTTCGAGATCGGCGGGTGCGGCGTCGCACGCCTGCTCGCGATCGGTGAACAGCCGATGGCGTACGAGGTGCCGTGACGGGGAAGCGGGGGCGGGAGACGGCTTCCGCCGCCATTCCGACGGGGTCACGACCCCGAGGGTGACATGGTCGAACACGGCGCGCACCCACGGGCTGCCGTTGTAGGCGGCGGCGTTGATGGAGCCGAGTTCGACGGCGGCCAGCCGATCCAGTGGCGGTCTCTCCTGCGGGCTCAGGCCGAGGCCCGTGGCCGTGCTCTCACACAGCGCCTCGGTGAGGATGACCTGCGTCAGCCACCTGGCGAGCTGGCGGTCCTCGGAGGTGCCAGGCACCGGAAGCGCGGCGCTGAGCGGGCCCTCCCGCAGGGCGGTGAGGCGGTCGTCGAGCAGCTTGCGGGAGATCGGGCGGCCATCGACCCAGCCGATCACCTCCTGGTGAGCGAAGTGCTTCGTCTCCGGGCCGGTGGTCGAGCCGGTCGGCGCTGCCGGCGAGGGGCCCGCCGTCCGAGTGGTCTGTGGATCTGGCCTCTGACCCGTTCGCCGGCCAGTCGTCTTCCCGCCCGCCGCGGAGGTCATGGAGGGCCGGAGGCGGTGGGTCATCGGGTCACCTCCAGGCGGACGGCGGGAGCGTACTGGCAGCGGCCGAACCACATGACCTTGGCCAGGGCCCAGGCGTGGCCGTCGGTGGCGTCCGCGGGGACCTCCACCGGGAACGACACCTCCGCCGTCTCGCCCGCGGTCACCGTGAAGCCCTGGGTGACCTCAGGGAGCATGGCCCACGTGCCCCAGGGAGAGGCGAGTTGGGCCTCGCCGCGGATCTCGTCCGACGTCGTGTTGGCGAGCCTGAGCGTGAGCGAGGCGCGGTCGCCGGGACGGAGCGTCAGCGATTCGGTGGCGGGGGTGACCGACAGGCCCGTGGGGCGGGCGGTGGCCGACGTGGTGCCGCGGTTGGCTCTGCGCGGCTCGGCGGGGGTGCCCGCCACGGGCAGCTCAGGAGTGTCACCGAAGGCGACCGTGGTGACGTCTTCGATGACCTGGCCGCCCGCGGTGGTGCGGGCCGCGACGAAGTGGAGGCCGGAGCCCGGCTGGGGCGGAGGCGTCACCGTCACCGGGAAACGAAGGTGGCCGCCCGGAGCGAGGCGGAAGGGGCGCTGGGCCGGGGTGGCCGCCCAGCCGTCGGGCACGCGGATCTCGGTCACGCCCTCATGGGGCTCGTCGGTCAGGTGGGAGGAGATGACGACCTCCACCTGGAAGGGCTCCTGCGGCGAGGTGACGAGACCGGGGTCGATGGCGACGGAGATCGGCAGGTAGCCCAGCGGCGCGGGACCCTTGTTGTGCAGCCAGTAGCGGCTGTAGACGGGCTGCGCCAGCTCGGTTTCCTGGCCGAACGCGGGCGCTTCGGCGGCGGGCAGGGTTGCGGGGGCGAGGTAGGTGGCGATCTCCGCGCCGGTCAGCGTGAGGGTGGTGGCCGGCGCGCCGGGACGTTCGAGCAGGTCGGCCTGGGTGAGCCGGTCGAGAGGGAGTACGGGGGAGGCGAGCGTGGCCTGGGAGCCCAGCCCGGTCGACTCGACCAGGCGGATGGTCACACCGTCGTCAGGCTGGTCAGCGCGGCCGTGGGCGTGCGGGTTGCCGGTGGCCTTGAGGGTGCTCAGCAGCACGTCACGGGCCGGCGTGAGGGTCAGCAGGGAGTGCACCTGCGGTAGGTCGCCCTGCTGGGCGGTGTCGATCGTGCGGGGGAGCAGCGGGGTGATGTGCTCCTGCGCCGCGGCGGGCAGCCGCAGGGCCCGCCAGTCGCCCTCGCCGGCCATCAGGGAGTAGGAGAACTCGTGTGTCCAGTGCTGGAGCTGGAAACCCGAGCCGTCGGGTGTCGTGCGGTGGGGCGGATCAAGCCAGATGCCCGACGGCCAGCCCGTGCACGAGCGCATCAAGGACAGGTGCAGGGCGCCCGACGGGTCGACGGCGAAACCGGGCAGGCCGTAGGTGAGCAGCGCGACCGTACGGTCGTCGAGGTGCTCGGCGCCCAGCGGGCAGACCGCCTCGATCGTGGCGTCGGTGAGGTCGGCCACGAGGTCGGAAAGGGGGCCGGTGACGATCAGGGCGGGCAGGGCGCGGACGTCGCGCAGGTCGGCGCTCGGTTGCCAGACCTCCGTCAGCGGGCGCTCGGCGGGCACCCACACCCGGGACACGCCTGACTTGAGCGCGTCGAGGTAGGCCGGGTCGGCGCGGGAGAGCAGCTCGGCGGCCAGCGGGTTGTCGTCGGGGCCGCCGATGACGATGCGTACGTCGGGCAGGTTGGAATCGACGTCGAGCCAGCCGTAGCGGGTGCCGGGCGCGGAGGACGTGGTGGCGGTCACGCCCACGCGGGCCAGGGCCACCACCAGCTCGCGGGCCTTGGGCGCGTCGTCGAGGGCGGGCACCACGACCTCGGCCACGCCCAGCGCCCGCGCGCCCGCCTCGCCGAGGTCGACCTTCGCCGTGGTGGACAGGCCGAACCAGGTGTTGGCCGGGTTGTCGAGGGTCCACGGGTGCTCGGCGGTGTCGACGTCGGGCAGCGCGAACCCGCGCCCCACCACGGCGCCGGCCACGTCGGACACCGGCAGCGCCCCGTCGACGCGGGCGGGGAACCGCACGCGGAGCAGGCGGTCGGCGCCGGTGTGGTCGAGCACGCGGGTGGTGAAGTCTATGCGGTCGGAGCCGGCCGGCAGGGTGACAATCTGCTCGTAGGCGATCTCGCCGACCTGGCCCGTGACCGTCAGGCGGCGGCCGATCGGGCTCGTCTGCGCGCTCGCCGACAGCGCCCGCGTCTCGGCGGAGCCTTCGGCCTGGCCGGTGGGGACGAGATGCCAGGGGCCCTCGCCCATGTCGGGGTGTTGCGGATATTCGTGGTAGAGGCGCAGCTCGTTGCCGGGGCCGGTGAGCAGTTCGCGGCCCGAGGCGAGGTCGAGGATGGAGGTCAGCACCCCGCCACGTGCCGGATCGGCCGTGACGCGCCACCGGTCGTTCTCGATGGTGACGGGCGCGTCAGTGGCGGTCGGCCTCTGATCGGAGGCGGCCGACGCCGGCCGGGTCCCCTGGTCGGCGGCGCGGGCCGCAGCGGCCTGATCCTGCCAGGAGCCGGGGGAGCCCGGCACCACGCGATAGGAGCGCCAGCCCAGCGAGGGCACGTCGCGAGCCAGGAAGGTCAGCGTGTCGCCCTCGGCTACGGCGGGGAGCTCGGCTCCGGAGAGCTCAGTCCCGGAAGGACCGGCCCCGGAGAGCTCGGCCCCGGAGAGCTCGGCCACGGTGTGACCGGCGGGGACGCGCACGCGGACCAGGCCGTCGCGGGCGAAGGGCAGGGTGTTGGTCACCACCACGCTGTGGCCGTCGAGCGTGATCTGGCCGGTGAGAGCGTCGAGCGCGCTGTCGCGGGCGGCCGCGGCCAGGTCGTGGGCCTCGCGCCAGCCGGTCAGCAGGTCGATGTAGACCTGGTCGGACTCGGAGCCGGTGATCGCGTCGTGGTGCGCGCCGTAGGCCAGTTGCCGCCAGGCCTTGTCGAGCGCGGTGTGCGGGTAGCGGCCGAGCCCGAGCAGCGCGGCGAACGCCGACAGGCGCTCGGCGTCGAGCGCCGCCACCTCGGCGGCCCGCTGCGCCTGCTTGGTGTCGATGTAGGAGACGTCTTTGCCGGTGTAAATAGGGTTCATGTCGCGCGTCTGAGGGCTGAACGCCGGCAGGTCCGCGCGGACGGCGTCGAGGAAGTCGCGTGGTGTGGCGCAGACGAACCTGGGCCACACGTAGCGGGAGGCCCACGTGCGGTGGATGTCGGTGACCCACTTGTTGGGCGGCGTGTAGTCGGTGCCGACAGGGAGCAGGATGTTCTTCGTCGCGGCGACGGGCTTGAGCGAGCGGTAGAGGTCGTAGACCGCCTGGCAGGCATCGTCGAGCGAGGGCGAGGAGTCCATCCACCAGCCGGCGGAATAGTGGGCGGGCATGTAGTGGGTCAGCACGCCCTGCCCCGACGGCGAGATCCACTCGAACTCGCTGGGGAACTGCATCAGCGCCGCGTCGTTCTTGGCCTGCTTGAAGTTCTTGCTGATCGGGCCCCACTGGTGGAACGGCCCGCGTGCCCACGCGCTGCCGGTCAGCCCGGCCGCCGCGAGGTGGCCGGGGAACTGCGGGTCGTGCCCGAACACGTCGAGCTGCCAGGCGGTGCGCGGATCGCCGCCCAGGATGTCGCGCTGGTAGCCGATGCCGTAGACGAGGTTGCGGATCGTGGTCTCCGCGCCGGTCAGATTGGTGTTGGGCTCGTTGTAGGTGCCGCCGATCAGCTCGACGCGGCCCTCCGCCATGAGGGCCCGCAGGTCGGCCCGCCGCTCGGGGTGGGTGTCGAAGAACGGCTTGAGATAGTCGACCTCGGCCAGCACGAAACGGTAGTCGGGATCGCGCAGCGC
Organism: Nonomuraea sp. K271; assembly: GCF_009908215.1. Lineage (NCBI taxonomy): Bacteria > Bacillati > Actinomycetota > Actinomycetes > Streptosporangiales > Streptosporangiaceae > Nonomuraea > Nonomuraea sp. K271. Next base: position 16,058 of record NZ_JAAAHR010000012.1, read on the forward strand.
CAGCTCGATGTGCGCCTCGACCAGCGCGAACGCGTTGCGCTCGTACAGTGGCCTGGTCGTGGAGTCGGCGGAGAGCAGCTCCCACGGGCTGGTGTAGGCGGCCTGCGTGTTCCACCACACCGGGTCGTAGTGGAAGTGGGAGACCATGTGCATGGTCCAGCCCGGCTCCTCGGCTGTGACGTTGACCTCCAGGGACTCCTCGCCCAGGATGAGCCGGCAGGGCACGGCGGCGCCCGGTGACGCGGACACGGTCATGGGGGCCTCGACCACGCCGGCCGTGGCCGGAACGCTCACGGGCCCGGCCAGGCGGACACCCTCGCCGCGCAGGTCGAGCGACGTCTCCTGGTCTCCTGCGGCGACGGTGACGCGCAGCACTTGATGCGGCTCGTCACGCGAGCCCACGAACAGATCGGTCGACTCCGCGGACAACAGGCGGGTGGGCAAGGGGGGACCTCCTGAGCTTGTTGCTGGCGCCCGTAACACTAAGCCTTTGAAAGATCAATGACAACGATGTCAACGACTGCCTGTGGATATCCTGATCCAACTGCCTGGGGTCTGTGGATAACCAGTGCGCCTGACTCGTTTCTCCGTCACGTACGCGATCACCGTTCTGCCTTCGCCGCAAGCCCCCGCACACCCTGTACGGCGGTCGCGACGAGGCATGGAAGGATTGCCGCATGAGCGCAGTGAAACTCGATGGCAAGGCCACCGCCGCCAAGATCAAGGCCGACCTCACGACCAGGGTGGCCGCGCTGAAAGAACGCGGCATCACGCCCGGCCTCGGCACCGTGCTCGTGGGCGACGACCCCGGCAGCCAGATCTACGTCGGAGGCAAGCACCGCGACTGTGCCGAGGTGGGCATCTCCTCCATCCGCGTCGATCTCCCCGAGACCGCCACGCAGGCCGAGGTCGAGGCGGCCATCGACGAGCTCAACGCCTCCCCGGAGTGCACCGGCTACATCGTCCAGCTGCCCCTGCCCAAGCACCTCGACACGATGGCCCTGCTGGAGCGGATGGATCCGGCGAAGGACGCCGACGGCCTCCACCCGATCAACCTCGGCCGCCTCGTCCACATGGTCGAAGCGCCCCTCCCGTGCACCCCGCACGGCATCGTGCTGCTCCTGCAGGAATACGGCGTGCCGATCAAGGGCGCCGAGGTGGCCGTGGTCGGCCGTGGCATCACCGTGGGCCGCTCGCTGGGCCTGCTGCTGACCCGCCGCAGCGAGAACGCCACCGTGACCCTCTGCCACACCGGCACCCAGGACCTGGCCGGCCACGTGCGCAGGGCCGACATCGTGGTGGCGGCGGCAGGCGTTCCCGAGCTCATCACACGCGACATCGTCAAGCCCGGCGCGGCCGTGCTCGACGTGGGCGTCTCCCGCGTCAACGGGAAGATCGCCGGGGACGTGGCGCTCGACGTCGAGGAGGTCGCGGGCTTCCTCACCCCCAACCCGGGCGGGGTCGGCCCCATGACACGCGCCCTCCTGCTCTCCAACGTGGTGGAGGCCGCTGAGCGGCTCCAGACAGGCGCTTCCGCCGGCTGACACGGGCGGCAGGCGGCACCTGCCATCGCGCGGTCGCGGGAACAGGCGGCGGCACCTGCCATCGCGCGGTCGCGGGAGTGCGTGCCGGGGTCAACGGCGGGGGCTCCGTCAAGGCTGGAAGTCGAGATCCACAGCCACCGTCACGTCGAGCAGCAGGGGCTCCTCGCGGGCCGGCAAATTGGGCACGACCTCGTCGAGCGTCGCCGTCAACTCGTCGTACGAATCCACCCGCCGGGCCGGGCAGCCGAGCGACCTGGCCAGGCCGCGCACGTCCACCTCGGTGAACGGCGGCCACGGCGCCTTGCCCCCCTGGTTGTCGGCCAGCCGGTCCATGACCGCGTACCGGCCGTTGGCGAGCACGACGAACAGCGCTCCCACCCGGTAGTGGGTGGCGCTCCACAGGGCGTGCAGCCCGTACAACGCCGCCCCGTCGCCGACGACCGCGACCACCGGGCGGTCGGGCAGCGCCATGCGCAGTCCCACGGCGGCGGGCACGCCGAAGCCGAGGCCGCCCATGGCGGCGGAGACGAAGCCCAGCGAGGTTCGCGCCGGCACGAGCCGGTGCAGGTCGGGGCGGGAGGACGGAGTCTCCTCGACGAGCACGGTGTCGGCGGGCAGCCGACTGGCCAGCGCGCTCAGCACGTGCGCCGCCCGTAGCGGCCGCCCGCGCAGCGGAGCATCGTCAGGGCCGGATGGAGAAGCGCCCGGCGCGGTTGCCCGGGGTGCGGACGTGGTTGGGGTGGGGAGCAGGGTGGTCAGGCGGGCGCAGACCGCGGCGGGGGAGGCGAGGTAGGCCAGGTCGGCCGGGCTGCGATGTGCCTCCGCCGGGTCGTCGGTGACGAGCGCGACCGACGTGCCAGGGGCGACCAGCGGGCCGGGCGCGTATACATACTGGCGGAACACCGGCGCGCCCACCGCGAGCACCACGTCGTGTGGAGCCAGCCGTTCCCGCAGCCGTGCCCTGTCGGCGGGCAGGACGCCGGCGTACTGCGGGTGGTCCTGCGGGAAGCCGGCCCGTGCCCCGAACGACTCCTGGAACACCGGACACCGCAGCCGCTCGGCCAGCGCGACCAGGGGATCCCACGCGGCCCCCGCGCCCGCCACGATCGCCGGGGACCGCGCGCCGGTCAGCAGCTGCACGAGCGGCGCCAGATCGGCGTCCGGGACTGCGGCCGGCCGCAGCAGCCGGGCGGGCGCCGCGAGGACCTCGCCGTCGAAGGGCGCCCGCCAGTCGTCCATAGGCACGATCACCAGCGCGGGCCCGCGGGCCGTGACCGCCTCGTGCCAGGCGCGGGCCAGCGCACCAGGTACGTCCTGCGCCCGCGCCGGCTGGTCGGCCCACACCGGATAGTCGCCTGCCAGTCCTTCGAGCCGCCCGGTCAGGAACGGCTCCAGCGCCACGTGCCGGCGGTCCTGCTGCCCCACAAGGATCACCAGGGGCGCCCGGTTGACCCGGGCGGTGGCGATGGCGCCGACCGCGGTGCCCAAGCCCGCGGTGGTGTGCAGGACGACCAGGGCAGGGGCTTCGGTCCCGATGGCCCAGCCGGTCGCCATCCCGACCACGGACGCCTCGTGCAGCGCGAGCACGAAGCGCAGGTCGTCGGGCAGGTCGGTGAGCAGGGGCACCTCGGTGGAGCCCGGGTTGCAGAAGATCGTGGTCAGCCCCCGGCTCCTCAGCACGTCGAACGCGGCGTCCCTGACGGTGCTCATCGCTACCTCCTTGCCCGCTGGATGTGCCCTGTAGACGTGCCCGCGTTCCCGGCGGCGAGCACGTCGCCCGGGATTCAGCGGGCGCGGTAGCGGTCGGTGGCCTCCCTGGTGGCGCGGATGGCGGCGTCGGCCCTGTCATACGTGCGCTGCGCCAGCCCCACGAAGATGCAGTCGACGATCAGCAACTGGCTGATCCGGCTGGCCAGGGCGCCTGGCCGGAAGGCCGTCTCGCGGCCCGCCGACACCAGTGTGTGGTGCGCCATCCCGGCCAGCGACGATCGGGGGTTGTTGGTGATGCCGACGATCAGTGCGCCGGCCTCGGCCGCGGTCCTGGCGGGCACCAGCACATCGGGCGTCTCGCCGCTGCAGCTGATCGCCACCGCCACGTCGCTGTCCTTGAGCAGCGCCGCGCTGGTGAGGGCCAGGTGGGCGTCGCTGAACGGATGGCTGGACAGGCCGATGCGCAGCAGCTTCTGCGACATGTCGGCGGCCACCAGGCCGGAGGCCGCCACGCCGTACACGTCTACCCGCCGGGCCGTCGAGATGGCCTGCACGATCTCGCCCAACTGGTCGGGGTCGAGTTGCGCCGCCGTGTCGGCCAGCGCCTCCGACTCGGCGCGCGCGACCTTGGCGATCACGTCGGTCAGCGGGTCGTCGGGGGCGAGGTCGCCGGGGACCAGTCGTTCGGGCTCCTTGGCGACGGCCGCGGCCAGCGCGAAGCGCATCTGCGAGTATCCGGCGAAGCCGAGCGCCCGCGCCGTGCGCACGATCGTCGCCTCGCTGGTGCCGGACACCGCGCTGAACTCGGTGATCGTGCTGCGCACGACCAGTCCGGGATCGTCGAGGATGATGCGGGCGATGGACTGCGCGGCGGGGGTGAGCGACGGCAGCACGGCGCGTACGGCCGCGACCGGGTTCGCGGGTTCGGCGCTCAAAGCAGCAGCCATTCCGCCGCCGCGAGGGCGGACACGCGGGAGATGCCGTGGGTCGCCACATGAGTGCACCCGGGGGTGGCGCCGTCAGGCGGGGCGGGGATGCCGGTGTCGACCACGATCACGTCGGGCCTGCGCGCGAGGGCCGTCGCCACGGTCTCCCGCACCCAGGGGTGCCGGGCGGCGTCGTGCACCACGAGCACGACCGGCCGTTCGTCGAAGGGCGGCAGCTCGCCCTGCGGCTCCATCTGCACCCTTGCCGTGCCGGGCAGCAGGGAGGTCAGGGCGGCTGTGACGCCGGTCGGAGTGGCCGGGTCGACCGCTTTGCTGAAGCGGGTGTTGACCTCGACGACCAGGGGCGCGCGGTCGAGCGCGGGGGTGCCGGAGGTGGTCAGCGCCGCCCTGGCGGCCTCCAGGCCGACGCCCTCGTCGACGTCGCCGCGGGCCTTGTCGCGCAGTTCGGCGCGGGCGGCGTACCAGCCGGCGAGGGCGCTCACCCGGCCGGCCGCCTCCGCCAGCCGCTCCTCCTTCAGCGTCCCCTCGCGCACGGCGGCCACGATCGCGTCGCGGATCTCGTGCAGGCTCTCCTCGGTGGACAGCCCCACGCAGATCGCGTCCACGCCCGCGTCGAGGGCGCGCACCGCGATCTCGCCGGGGGTGAACATGTCGGCCACCGCCTGCATTTCGATCGCGTCTGTGACGAGCATCCCGCCGAAACCGAGCTCGCCCCTCAGGAGCTCGGTGAGGATGGTACGGCTGAGCGTCGCCGGCATCGACGGATCGAGAGCGGGAACGAGCAGGTGGCCCGACATGATCGAGCGCACCCCGGCGTCGATCGCGGCGCGGAAGGGCGGCAGGTCGCGTTCGGAGAAGAGCTCGCGCGAAGCGTGCACGGTGGGCAGCGCCAGGTGGGAGTCGGTGACCGTGTCGCCGTGTCCGGGGAAGTGTTTGGCACAGGCGGCCACGCCCGCGCCCTGCACGCCGTTGACGTAGGCGACGGTGTGGCGGGTGACCAGGTCGGCGGTCGGGCCGAACGAGCGTACGCCGATCACCGGGTTGGCCGGGTCGGAGTTCACGTCGGCGGAGGGCGCGTAGTCGAGCGTGATGTCGAGCTCGGCGAGCATCCTGCCGATCTGCCGGCCCACCCGCTCGGTGAGTGCCACATCGTCGACCACGCCCAGCGCCCGGTTGCCGGGGAAGGAGCTGCCTTCGGCGACCTCGAGCCTGGTGACCGCGCCGCCCTCCTCGTCGATCGCCACGACGGTGTCCGGGTTCTCGGCGCGGAACTGCCGTACGAGCTCGGCGTCGATGGCGTTGCGGGCGAACAGCACCACGCCGCCGAGACCCTCGCCCAGCGCCCGGCGCAGCCACTCGGGAGCAGAGGTCCCCTCATACCCCGGATGCAGCACCGTCATCGCCAGTCTGTACAGGTCACCGCTCATCGGCATTTTCCTTCACGATTGTTGATCTGAAGGTAATTTTCTGTCATTGTCGCCCTCGACACAACCACTTCCGAGAGGCCCACCCCCCATGCCCAGCAGAAGGACTCTCCTGAAGGGCTTAGCCCTCGCCGCCGCCGCTTCCGCCGTCCCGCTGCCCGCCTACGCGTCGACGGGCGGGCACATCCCGCCGCTGCGCCAGATGCGCGGCATGTGGATCGCCTCCGTGGTCAACATCAACTGGCCCTCGAAGCCGGGACTGACCGCGGACGAGCAGAAGGCCGAATATCTCGCCTGGCTCGACGTGGCCGTGCAGCGCGGGCTCAACTCGGTGTTCGTGCAGATCAGGCCGACCGCGGACGCGTTCTGGCCCTCACCGTTCGAGCCCTGGTCACAGTATCTGACCGGGACGCAGGGGCAGGACCCCGGCTACGACCCGCTCGGGTTCGCCGTGGAGGAGACCCACAAGCGCGGCCTGGCCTTCCACGCGTGGTTCAACCCCTACCGCGTCTCGATGCAGGACGACCCGGGCAAGCTGCACCCCGACCACCCCGGGCGCAAGCACCCCGACTGGATCCTGCCGTTCGGCGGCAAGCTCTACTACAACCCCGGCATGCCGGAAGTGCGCAGATTCTGCCAGGACGCCATGATGGACGCGGTCACCCGCTACGACATCGACGGCCTCCACTTCGACGACTACTTCTACCCGACCAACACCGCGGACTTCGACGACAGCGCCGCGTACGCCGAACACGGCGCCGGCTTCCCCGACCTGGCCGCCTGGCGGCGCAACAACGTCGACCTCATGGTCCAGGAGATGCAGCAGCGGGTGCTGGAGTCCAAGCCGGAGATCGCGTGGGGCATCAGCCCGTCCGGCATCTGGCGCAACAAGGCCAGCGACCCGCTCGGGTCCGACACCAACGGCGGCCAGTCCTACGACAACCTGCACGCCGACACCCGCGGCTGGGTCACGAAGGGCTGGCTCGACTACATCGCACCGCAGCTCTACTGGTACATCGGGCAGCCGCCGGCCGACTACTCCAAGCTCGTCCCGTGGTGGTCCGACGTCGCCGCGGGCACGAGGACGCAGTTGTGGATCGGCCAGGCCGCGTACAAGGCCGGGGACCCCGCGCAGGCGGCGGAGTGGCAGGCGCCGGACGAACTGTCCAGGCACCTGACCCTCAACAGGGACCACCCCGAGATCGGCGGCGACATCTGGTACAACGCCAACGACGTCAAGGCCGACAGGATCGCCTCCATCTCCACCGCGGTCGACGAGCACTACCAGCGGCCCGCGCTCGCGCCCGTGCTGCCCAGGCTCGCCAAGGGGGAGCCGCCGCGCCGGCCGGTGCTGGCGTACGCGCTGCGCCGCCACGGCGGGGTCGAGGTGCGGGCGGTGGCGACGGGACGGGACGAGCCGTTCCAGTTCGCCGTCTTCCGCTTCGACCGGCAGTCGCGCTCCGGCAGGGACTTCGCCGACGCCCGCCACCTGGTGGCCGTCGTGCCCGGCGACCGGCAGGTGCGCTGGACCGACCCCGACGGCAAGCGCGGCGACCACTACTACGTGGTGGCCGTCGACCGCGCGAACAGGACCAGCAAGCCCAGCAACGGCTTCCGGGTGATCTGAGCCGGCTCGCGGGCGTGCTTCGCCCGTACGTGTCGCCGGCCGGTCATCCGGCCGGCGATCAACCGGCACGCCCGGCCCGAGTGCATGCCCACGCCACCGCTCGTGCTGGTTCCGACGCTGCCGGAACCCCTCGCCGTGGCCCCGGTCGCGAACCGTTCTACACAGGTGACCTCTCGGACACCTAAGAAGCTCTTCGCCCAGCGGCCGACGGCTGCTCGGCGGCTCCCGACGACCTCTGTGGCGGCACCACGGGGGTGGGGCGTACCAGACCGAGCGCGACGACCTCGTTGGCCAGCCGTGTGCGCCGGTTGGTGCCCTCGGGGATCCTGAACTTCTGGTAGAGCCGCAGCAGATGTTGCTTGACCGCGGCCTCGGTCACGACCAGGTCGTCGGCGATCTCGCGTGCGGTCGCCGGGGCGACGAACGCCTCGTCCGACAGCGCCGGCCTGCAGAGCGAGGTCAGCACATCGACCTCGCGCCTGGTCAGCTCGGGCGCGGCCGCCCTGCGCAGCTCGACCTCAGGGGTGAAGTCCTCACGGGGGACTCCACCGATGCGACCCCTGGCAGCGCCGAAGGAGACGACGTCACCGTCGTCAAGGACCCTCCGGGCGATCGGCCTGCCGTTCACCCGCGTGCCGTTCCTGGACAAACCCAGGTCGACGACATACAGGTAGGGTCCTCGTCTGACGAACTCGGCATGGAGACGAGACACACTGGGGTCGGTGAGCCGGATGTCCACACCTCGGCCCCTCCCCACCGTTGTGATCTCGGGGCGCAAGGGGACCACCTCGCCGGTGTCCTCGATGCGTATGAACGGCCCCTCCACTGGCGGTTCCTCCCCTGGGTTGACGCAGCGTATGAACGGCACGCCTACTCCTGGGCACGGCAGTTCCTCCCCAGGTAGCCCGCCGTAACTATTACTACAGCTCCGGCTTACCCAAACGAGGGGATGCGGAATCTCCTTTGCTGAAAGGAGAATCCGGCGTGAAATTGGTCTGGACCTTTGAAGCCGGTTTTGCCTGCTCACGGGTAGACTCCGAGGGAAGATAAGCGGAGGAAACACCCATGGCGGACAAGCCCACGAAAGGTCTGGCCGATGTCGTCGCCGCGTCCACAGCGCTGAGCGACATCGACGGAAAGGCCGGCCGGCTCTTCTACCGTGGATACGACATCCACGACCTGGCCGGCCGTGCGACGTTCGAGGAGACCTCACACCTGCTGCAGCGCGGCAAGCTGCCCGACCGGGCCGAGCTCGACGCGTACGCCGCCGAACTGGTGAGCGGCAGGGAGCTCGGTGCCCTGGTCTCGGCGAACATCGCCGAAATCGCCGAGAAACAGAAACCCATGGAGGCGCTGCGCTCGCTGGTCTCGCTGTCCGGCGCCGACGACCCGGACAAGGACTCCATCACCCCGGACGCCAACCTGCGCAAGGCGGCCCGGCTGACCGCGCAGCAACCCCTCCTGGTCGCCCGTTTCCACGCCGCGCGCAGCGGTGGGAGCGTTCCCGACCCCGACCCCTCGCTCGGCATCGCCGCGAACTTCCTGCTCCAGGTGACCGGCCGCACTCCCGGCCCCCGTGAGGTCGAGATCTTCGACGAGTGCCTGGTGCTGCACGCCGACCACACCATGAACGCCTCCACGTTCGCCGCCCGCGTGTGCGCCGCGACGCTGTCGGACATGCACTCCGCCATCGTCGCCGCCATCGGCACCCTCAAGGGCCCGCTGCACGGCGGGGCGAACGAGCAGGTCATGAAGACCCTGGAGTCGCTGACGGCGGGCAGCGTGGCCCAGGCCGTACGCGACAAGCTGGCGGCCGGCGAGAAGATCATGGGCTTCGGCCACCGCGTCTACAAGACCGAGGACCCGCGCGCCACCCACCTGCGCAGGATGAGCGCCGAACTGGCCGAGTCGTCCGGCGACGACACCTACTACCGGATGTCCAAGGAGATGGAGGAGGTCGTCTTCGAGACGAAGGGCCTCTATCCGAACGTCGACTTCTACGCCGCGTCCGTCTACCACTACCTCGGCATCCCGACCGACCTGTTCACGCCGGTCTTCTCGATCAGCCGCATGTCCGGCTGGACCGCCCACGTCATCGAGCAGCACGCCGACAACCGGCTCATCCGCCCGGACAGCGAGTACATCGGTGAGACGGACCAGAAATGGAAGCCGATCGACGAGCGATGAGCCGGGGCGAATGCGACCATGAACGCCCGCGATGAGGCCGAGCGAATGGGACCATGACGATTGTGAGTGGATGCGTTGAGCCAAGGGACTGAACGCGAGAGCTGGGGGCCGTACCCGCTGATCCTGGTGGGTGCGGTCGTCGGCGTGCTCGTGACCTACCTCGTGGACCCACGCTGGGGCGGGTTCACCATGGGCGCCGTCATCATGGTCGCCGCCGCCCTCCGCTTCGCCGGATACGACGGGCAACTGTCCGTGCGGAGCAAACGGACGGACGTCATCACCCTGTCGGTCTTCGGTTTCGTGCTGGTCCTGACCTCGCTGCTGCTCTACAACAACGAGCTCAAGGCGCTGATCCTGTCCCTTTTAGCTGGGTGACTTGACGGTCCGATAGCCTCAACGCATCAATTCATTGAAGGGGAACCATTCGCATGCCCAAGATCAAGGTGGAGGGTCCGGTCGTCGAGCTTGACGGCGACGAGATGACCCGGATCATCTGGCAGTTCATCAAGGACCAGTTGATCCTTCCCTACCTCGATGTCGACCTGAAGTACTACGACCTCGGCATCGAGCATCGGGACGCGACGGACGACCAGGTCACCATCGACGCCGCCAACGCCATCAAGAAGTACGGCGTCGGCGTGAAGTGCGCCACCATCACCCCGGACGAGGCGCGGGTCGAGGAGTTCGGCCTGAAGAAGATGTGGAAGTCCCCGAACGGGACCATCCGCAACATCCTCGGCGGCGTCATCTTCCGCGAGCCGATCATCATGTCCAACGTGCCGCGGCTCGTCCCCGGCTGGACCAAGCCGATCGTCGTCGGCCGTCACGCCTTCGGCGACCAGTACCGCGCCACCGATCTGAAGGTCCCCGGCGAGGGCACGCTCACCCTGACGTTCACGCCGAAGGACGGCTCGGAGCCGATCGAGCTCGACGTCTACGACTTCCCCGGCAGCGGCATCGCTATGGCGATGTACAACCTGGACGAGTCGATCCGCGACTTCGCCCGCGCGTCGATGCGTTACGGCCTGTCCCGCAACTACCCGGTCTACCTCTCGACGAAGAACACGATCCTCAAGGCGTACGACGGCCGTTTCAAGGACATCTTCGCCGAGGTCTACGAGTCGGAGTTCAAGGCCGACTTCGAGAAGGCCGGCCTCACCTACGAGCACCGCCTCATCGACGACATGGTCGCGGCGGCGCTGAAGTGGGAGGGCGGCTACGTCTGGGCGGCGAAGAACTACGACGGCGACGTGCAGTCCGACACGGTGGCGCAGGGCTTCGGCTCGCTCGGCCTGATGACGTCGGTGCTGATGACCCCCGACGGCCGCACCGTCGAGGCGGAGGCCGCGCACGGCACGGTGACCCGCCACTACCGCCAGCACCAGCAGGGCAAGCCCACCTCCACCAACCCGATCGCCTCGATCTTCGCGTGGACGCGTGGCCTGGCCCACCGGGGCAAGCTCGACAACACCCCCGCGGTGACCGACTTCGCCGACAAGCTGGAGCGGGTCTGCGTCGAGACCGTCGAGGGCGGCCAGATGACCAAGGACCTCGCGCTCCTGATCGGCGGCGACGCCCAGTGGCTGACCACCCAGGATTTCCTGGCGGCGCTGGACGAGAACCTCAAGAAGAAGATGTCCGCCTAGTTCGTCACGTACGGTCTCTACCTGCGATCACAGGTAGGGGCCGTTTCGTGTGCCTCTTTCACGTTTCTCCGCACTCTCCAGACCATCTCTTGACGGCGTCGTGCGCGTGGCGTAGTTGATCACCTGGGTAGGAGCCTCTCTGTAGGTGCACATACCGCGACCTACCGTAACGGTCGTACGTGTCTCGGGGGGTTCGGATGCGACTGGGAATTCTGGGCGGGCTGGGACTGGTCGCCGCCGTCGCGATGGTGTCCGGTTGTGACTCGCCGCCCGACACCGCCAAGCTGGCGGACAGCAAGGCCGACGCCGCCGCCAAGGTCAAGGTCAGCAAGGAGGCCAAGGCCAAGGCCGCGGCCGCCGTGAAGGCGAACGAGCTCGGGCAGATCCCGGTGCTGATGTTCCACCGGGTCATCCCCAAGCCGACCACGACGGACGACCGTACGCCGCAGCAGTTCCGCGCGGACCTGGAACGGCTGGTCAAGGAGGGGTACGTGCCGATCACGGCCGCCGAGATGGTTGCCGGCAAGATCGACATCCCGGCCGGCAAACATCCCGTGGTGCTGACCTTCGACGACTCCTCGCCCTCGCAGCTCAACCTGAACCAGATGGGCGTGCCCCAGAAGGACACGGCTGTCGAGATCCTGCTCGACGTGGCCGCCAAGAACCCGGGTTTCCGCCCGGTCGCCACCTTCTACGTGACGCGCGACATGTTCGGGAAGAGCGCCCCCGAGGAGCAGGCGCAGATGCTGCTCTGGCTGAAGAACAACGGGTTCGAGATCGGCAACCACACCCGCGACCACCTCAACCTGCGCGGGCTGTCGCACGACAAGGTCGAGGAGCAGATCGGCTCGATCGCCAAGCAGGTCGGCACGTTGTCCTCGGTCAAGCCGACCACGATCTCCCTGCCCTACGGCAACCAGCCGCGCAAGAAGCAGTGGGCCATGCGAGGCAAACACTTCAAGCACCAAGGGGCGTTCCTGGCCGGCTACACGCCCGCCCCCGCCCCGTTCAGCAAGTCGTACGACCCGGCCGGCATCCCGCGGATCAAGGTCATGGAGAAGAAGGGCGACTGCAAGCAGTTCTGCTCGTACGCGTGGCTCGACTGGCTCAAGAACAACCCGGACATGCGTTACACCTCCGACGGCGACCCGCGGACGGTCGCGTACCCGAAATATCAGGCTCCGTACCTGCGCAAGTCGTTCCTCACGTGGAGCCTGCCCTACTAGGAGCGCGTGGCAGCAGCAACCCCGCCGCGCACATGAGAGCGGCGGCGGCGAAGAGCGAGGCGCGGGTGCCGGCCCAGGTCGCCACGAGGCCACCGAGCAGGATGAACAGCGGTTGCGTGACCGTCGTGGCGAACGACCACAACGTCGCCACCCGCGCCAGCAGGTCGTCGGGGGTCTGCAACTGGCGGTAGCTCGTCATCGTGGAGTTGGCCGTGCCGGCGAACAACAGCACCATGCCGAAGCCGAACCCGCACATCAGCAGCCCGGCGGGGCCCGGCATCGCCGCGGGAATGAGGAAGTACCACGGCCCCCGCAGCATGCTCGCCCACCACAGGGCCCGCAGAGGGCCCAGCCGGGCCGCGAGGCGCGGTGCGAGCCGGGCCCCGATGAAGCCGCCCAGCGAGGGCACGCCCATGAGCAGGCCGTACTGCCAGGCCTCGAAGTGCAGGTCGCGGAGGTAGAAGACGGCGCTCACCGACGCCCCCATCGAACTGGCGCCGGCGAAGGCCACCCAGCTGATCAGCATTGGGCGCAGCGCGGAATGACCCCGGGCGAAGGCCCATCCGCCGAAAAGCTCCGCCCGGCGCGACGAGCGCGGGGCGCGCGCGGGCGGGTCCGGCTCAGGGGCGCGCAGCCGCCTGATGGCCAGCGCGCTGACCAGGAAGGACGCCGCGTCCACGACCAGGGAGCCGACCGCGCTGAGCAGGCCGATGAGCGCGCCGGCTGCAGACGGGCCGACCGAGATGCTGAGCCAGCGCGTCGACTCGAGCCGGCTGTTGGCGTCGATGAGCCGCTCGGGCGAGACGAGCGCCTTGAGGTGCGCCTGCGCCGCCGCCGAGAACGCGATCTGGCACGTCGCGTTGACCACCGCGACCACGCACAGCTGCGCGAACGTCAGCACGCCCAGCCAGGCCGCGATCGGTACGCCCGCCAGACAGGCGCACCTGGCGACGTCGGCCGCGATCATGACGGGCCGTTTGCGCCGGAACTCGACGTGCCGCCCCAGCGGGAAAGCCAGGAGCGCGGTGGTGACCGCCGTCAGCGCCGACAGCAGGGCGACCTCGAACGCGGATGCCTCGAGTACGGTGACCGCCACGACGGGCAGCGCCACCATCCCCACGGCCGAGCCCAACTGGCTGACGGCCGAGCCCGACCATAACCGGCGGAAGTCCGCATGGCCCCGCACGCTGGTCCGGGCCGGCTGCGTCACCCCGATCGGGTGGTGAAGGAGATGCCGGCCGCGCGCAGCCGGTCGATGAGCGGCCTGCCCATGGCCGAGGCGGTCGTGAGCTGGCCCGCCAGGCCGGGCACGTCGTCGAAGGCCAGGCAGAGCGCCGACTCGGCGAGCATCTTGGCGGTCTCGTCGTAGCCGGGGTCGCCGCCCGCGACCTCCGTGACGACCCGCTCGCCGCCGCCCTCGCCCAGCAACGTGACCTTGAACCAGCTCTTCGCCCGCTGCTCGGGTGACGGGCCCTCACCGGGCCGCACCCGGTCCAGAAGCCGCTCGCGTATGCCAGGGAGCCGGGCGAGCGCCGCGAACATCCCCGCGCCCGCCACGAGCGCCAGCGCGGCGGGGAGAGTCTTGACGGCGATGTGCTGGCGGTAGGTGAAGTCGGGGCCGTAGCGGTCGAGGAGGCGGGCCGAGCGGCCGACGATGAGCGGGTCGACGGTGGGCATCGGGAGCGCCCAGCCGCCCACGTAACGCAGGCCGCCCGCCCGTGCGCTCACCCTGCGGCCGACGGGCCCGGCCTCGGCGGCGCGGCGCTGGGCGGCGGCCTCGGCCGCCTGCCTGGCCCGGCCGACGATGTCCATCGCGCTGGCCAGCGTGCCGCCGGAGAAACGCGCGTTGGCCCGCAGGAAGGCGCTGACCGCCAGTGGTGTGTCCTTGGGCAGCTGGGAGACGGTGTAGAGGGTGCCGAGGTCGAAGACGATCGAGTCGAAGCCGCAGCCGTGCACGATCTTGGCTCCGCTCGTGACGGCCCGATCGTGGTGGCGGACGTACATGCGGTCCACGAACTCGGGCTCGCCCGTGAGGTCGAGGTAGTGGGTGCCGGCGTCGGCGCAGGCGGCGACGAGCGGCTCGCCGTACGTGACGTAGGGGCCGACCGTGGTGACGAGAACACGCGTACTGCGGGCCAGCTCGGCCAGCGAGTCCGGGTCCGTGGCGTCGGCGAGCAGGATGGGCGCGTCGAGCCCCAGCCGCTCCAGCTTGGCCCGGTCGCGCCCGGCCACGGCCCACCGCACATCGGGGCCGGCGGCGCGGGCGAGGTAGGCGGCAGTGAGGGCGCCGGTGAATCCGCTCGCACCGAAAAGTACGATGTCGTAAGGACGGTTCATGATCATCGGCTCCTGGTGATCGTCTGCTGCACATTCGACCGTGCCCACGGCCACGTCCGCAAACCCCAAGGTCTCGAAGGCTTAACAAATCCCTGGGAAGTGGCTGGGCGTCGTAAAGTTTGCGTCGTTGGGGTTAAGAACACGTGGGGATGACGTATGCCGCGAATCTCGCCGCTGGTGGCCGGCGATCCCACCCATCTGGGGTCGTTCCGGCTGTCCGGACGGGTCGGCGAAGGGGGTCAGGGCATCGTCTACCTGGGCGTCAACGACGAGGGGGAGCGCGCGGCCATCAAGCTGCTGCACGTGAAGTTCAGCGGCGACACCATCGCCAGGTCGCGCTTCGCCAGGGAGTTGAAGGCCGCGCAGCGGGTGGCGTCGTTCTGCACGGCCCGGGTGATCGAGGCCGACCTCGACGGTGACACTCCCTACATCGCCAGCGAATACATCGAGGGCATGGCGCTGAGGGACCTCGTGGAGAGCGACGGGCCGCTCACCGGCACGACGCTCGACCGGCTGGCCATCGGCACCGCCACCGCCCTGACCGCGATCCACCACGCCTCGATCATCCACCGCGACTTCAAGCCCGACAACGTGCTGATCGCCGCTGACGGGCCGCGCGTGGTCGACTTCGGCATCGCCCGCATCATCGACTCCACCGGCACGATCACCAGCCGGGCGATCGGCACGCCCGCCTACATGGCGCCCGAGCAGATCGCGGGCGACGACATAGGCCCCTACACCGACGTCTTCTCCTGGGGGGCGACCATGGCCTTCGCGGCGACGGGAGAGAGCGTGTTCGAGGGCAAGTCGATCGCGGTGGTGCTCAACCGGATCCTCACCCACGAGGTCGACGTCTCCATGATGGCGGAGCCGCTGCGCAGCGTCGTGAGCTCGGCGCTGGCCAAGTCGCCGGCCGAGCGGCCCTCGGCCGACCAGATCCTGCTGCGGCTGCTCGGGCAGTCGTCCACGGCGGGGGCGTCCACGGCCGTGCTCACCAAGGGCGTGCAACTGGCGGGCGACGACACGACGCCGTTCATCCGCGTGTCGGCCGGATCGATCACCGACCATCCCAGCCGGCGGGCCTTGGCCATGCCGTCCCGCCACGGCACGTCCGAGGGGACGGGCCGTCAGGCCGGCACGGGCTGGTCCACGACGGGGCACGGCGCGACGGGGACGGAGACGTCGGCGGGCGCGGAACCTGAGGCAGGTCCGGAGACAGGGACAGGCGTGGGCCCGGGGTACGCCGCGACGGGCCTTCAGGGCGTCACGGGGCCGCAAACCGGCTCTCAGGCCGCGACGGGGCCGCAAACGGGCTCTCAGGCCGCCACGGGGCAGCCGACGGCGCTTGCGAACCCTCCGGGCGAGGCGGGGCCCCCTGAGGGCGGCGGGGCGCCGTATCCGGCGAAGAAGAGCAAGCGGCGCCGGCGGGCGCGGCTCCTGGCGGCGGCGTTCGTCACGCTCGCCGTCGTCACGGCCGCCGCGGTCCTGGCGGCGGCGAACGGCTGGCTGGCGCTGCCGTTCGGCGGTACGCCCGGCCCGACGGTCGATCCCACGCGCCCGTCCGTGGTGGACAAGGTCGCCGCCACCGGGCGGATCGTGATCGGCGTGCGGGGCGACCTGCCGGGCGTGGGCCTGCGCGACGGCGACGGTTTCGAGGGCTTCGACGTCGACGTCGCCAGGCAGCTCGCCACGGAGCTCGGCGCGAAGGAGACGAAGTTCGTCCAGGTCAGCCGGAGTGACAGGGCCGAGGCGCTGGAGAAGGGCAAGGTCGATCTCGTCGTCGCCGCCTACTCCGTCGACAAGGGCAAGACCCAGTTCGCGGGCCCCTACTACCTGGCGCACCGCGACCTGCTGGTGCGCCAGGACAGCGGCCTGGACGAGCTCGGCGACCTCAAGGGCAAGAAGGTCTGCGCTCCCAGCGGCTCACTCGGCGAGGTGCAGGACAAGGTGACCGTCGAGCCGGTGCCGACCAGCGACTACGCCGCCTGCATGGACCTGCTCAGAAGCGGCAAGGTCGCCGCCGTGCCGGGGGAGGACGTGGTCCTGGCCGGTTTCGCGCAACGCGAGAGCATGCGCTACAAGATCCTCGGCGCCAAGCTCAACAACGAGCGTTACGCCGTCGGCATCAGGAACGGCGACGTGAAGACCTGCAAGGCGATCAAGGCCGTCATCGCCGACCTCTACGCCAGGGGTGTCATCGAGAGGCTTCTGACCAGCCGGTTCGGTAGGGTCGATTTCGAAATGGAGCTGAAGGTACCCGCGATGGAAACCTGCTGATGACGTGCGGGTAACATCCCGAAGGTCAACCAATCGTCCTGCGAGTTAGGGGAAGGCCATGGCGTCGTCAGCCACTGCGCCCGTCAAGGTGACCGTCACCGGAGCAGCCGGCCAGATCGGCTACGCGCTGCTCTTCCGCATCGCGTCGGGGCAGCTGCTCGGCGCCGACGTCCCGGTCAAGCTGAGCCTGCTGGAGATCCCGGCGGCGGTGAAGGCGGCCGAGGGCACCGCGATGGAGCTCGACGACTGCGCGTTCCCGCTGCTGTCCGGCGTCGAGATCACCGATGACCCCAACGTCGCCTTCGCGGGCGTCAACATCGCCCTGCTGGTCGGCGCCATGCCGCGGAAGGCGGGCATGGAACGCGGTGACCTGCTCGGCGCCAACGGCGGCATCTTCGGCCCGCAGGGCAAGGCGATCAACGACCACGCGGCCGACGACGTCAAGGTGCTGGTCGTGGGCAACCCGGCCAACACCAACGCGCTCATCGCCCAGCGCAACGCGCCCGACGTGCCTGCCGACCGCTTCACGGCGATGACCAGGCTCGACCACAACCGCGCGCTGTCCCAGCTGGCCGCCAAGCTCCAGGTGCCGGTCACCGAGATCAAGCAGATGACGATCTGGGGCAACCATTCCGCGACCCAATACCCCGACCTGTTCCACGCCGAGGTGGGCGGCAAGGTCGCGGCCGAGCAGGTCGACCCCGACTGGCTGCGCGACACGTTCATCCCGACGGTGGCCAAGCGCGGCGCCGCGATCATCGAGGCGCGCGGCGCCTCCTCGGCGGCCTCGGCCGCCAACGCCGCGCTCAACCACGTCTACGACTGGGTCAACGGCAGCGAGTGGACGTCGGCGGCCGTGGTGTCCGACGGCTCCTACGGCGTGCCCGAGGGGCTCATCTCGTCGTTCCCCGTGCGCGCGGCCGGCGGCAGGTTCGAGATCATCCAAGGGATCGAGATCGACCCGTTCTCCCGCGAGCGCATCGACGCCAGCGTGCGCGAGCTGAAGGAGGAGCGCGACGCGGTGACGTCGCTGGGCCTCATCTGAGTGAGCGTACGCATCAGCGGAAAAGCGACGCGTGACGCGCGCCCTCGTCGTGACGGGGGCGCGTGTGCGCGTTCTGGCGGGGCCCGCCCCTAGGGGCAGGCCACGGTCGGCGCGGCGGGCACGGACTGGATCGACGGCACGGGCAGGATCGCCGGCGTGGGCTGCAGGGCGGGTGCCGGCTGCGACGTCGCGAACAACACGCCGGCGGCGGCCATCAGGCTGCCCGCCACGACGAGGGCACCGTAGAGCAGCTTCGTGACCCTTGGTGAAAAGCTCCTCACGTTTCGGTATCCCAGCACATATCGTGCTTTCATATCAGGTGTTTTGCGAAAGCGCTCTCCAGGCGTCGGAGACGATGTCGCCCAGCGCCGCCCGCTCGGGCTTCCAGCCGAGTTCACGCTGGATCTTGGCGGACGAGGCGACCAGCACGGCCGGGTCGCCGGGCCGGCGCTCGCCGACGACGACGGGGATCTCGTGGCCGGTGACCTCGCGGCAGACCGAGATCACCTCCTGCACGCTGAAGCCGGTGCCGCTGCCCAGGTTGTAGATCTTGTGCTCGCCCGGGGTGATCGCGCCGAGCGCCAGCAGGTGCGCCCTGGCCAGGTCGGACACGTGGATGTAGTCGCGCACGCAGGTGCCGTCGGGCGTCGGGTAGTCGGTGCCGAACACGCTCACGTTGTCGCGCTCGCCGGTCGCGACCTTGAGCACATTGGGGATGAGGTGGGTCTCGACGGTGTGCCGCTCGCGGTAGCGGCCGTGGGCGCCGGCCACGTTGAAGTAGCGCAGGCTCACCGCGCCGAGGCCGCGCACCTGCGCGAATGCGGTCAGCGCGGTGTCGACGGCCAGCTTGGAGGCGCCGTAGGGGTTGGTCGGGCGCGTCGGGTCGCTCTCCTGGATGGGGGAGCGCTCGGGCTCACCGTACGTCGCCGCGGTCGAGGAGAACACGATCTTCGCCACGCCCTTGTCGCGCATGGCGTCGAGCAGGGCCAGGGTGCCGCCGAGGTTGTTGGCCCAGTAGCGGCCGGGCTTGGCCACCGACTCTCCGACCAGCGACTTGGCCGCGAAATGCAGCACCGCGTCGACGCCGTCGAGCGCGTCGTGCGCCTGCGTGATGTCCGCCCGGACAAACCGGGCGCCGTCCGGCACGGCGTCCTCGTGCCCGGTCGACAGGTCGTCGAGTACGGTCACGTCGTGGCCCGCCTCGACGAGTTGAGCCGCGACGACGCTGCCGACGTATCCGGCACCACCTGTGACCAGCAGCCTCATGTGCACTCCTGTTCATATATGTTTGATTTTGTACGGCTTGTCGTTCAGCATACGCGGGAAAGTGGCCGAGTACGCTGCCAACCACCATGTTTGACACCGTCGCGGCCAACATCGCCCTGGTACTGCTCTTCATTCTGATCGGTGGCTTCTTCGCCGCCGCCGAGATGGCGATGGTGTCCCTGAGGGACAGCCAGGTACGCCAGCTCTCACAGCGGGGCCGCAGGGGCGAACGTGTGGCCAAGCTCGCCCGCGATCCCAACCGCTTCCTGTCCGCCGTGCAGATCGGCGTGACGGTGGCCACCATGTTGTCGGCCGCGTTCGGCGCCGACCGGCTGGCCGCCCAGCTCGTGCCCGTGCTCGAGACGTGGCGGGTGCCCGGCGCCGTCGCCCCCGTGCTCTCGCTCGTGCTGGTGACGCTGCTCATCTCGTACGTGTCGCTCGTGCTGGGCGAGCTGGCTCCCAAGCGGCTGGCGCTGCAGCGGGCCGAAGGGCTGTCGTTGTACGTGGCGCCGTTCCTCGACCGGCTCGCCGCCCTGTCGCGCCCGATCATCTGGGCGCTGTCGAAGTCCACCGACGGCGTGGTCCGGCTGCTCGGCGGCAACCCGAAGGCCGACAGGGAGGAGGTCACCACCGAGGAGCTGCGCGAGATGGTGGTCGGCCACACCGACCTGACCGCCGACGAGCGCAAGCTGATCGCGGAGGTGTTCGCGGCGGGCAAGCGGCAGCTCAGGGAGGTGATGCTGCCGCGTACGGAGGTCGAGTTCATGGAGGCGGACACGCCGCTGGACGCCGCCGCCCGCCTGGCCGCCACGCTTCCGCACTCGCGCTTCCCCGTCTACCGCGAGTCGTACGACGACGTCGTCGGGTTCGTACACGTGCGTGACCTGCTCGACCCCGAACTCGCCGGGCGCAGCGAGCCGATCAGCGCGGTCGTGCCGATCAGGACGGCCAAGTTCGTGCCCGCGTCCAAGCGGCTGCTGACCACGCTCAACGAGATGCGCGCGGAGGGTCAGCACCTGGCGATCGTGGTGGACGAGTACGGCGGCACGGCGGGTATCGTCACGATGGAGGACCTGGTCGAGGAGCTGATCGGCGACATCAGGGACGAATACGACCTGGAGGACGACGTCGTGGTTCTGCCCGCGGGTGAGATCGAGATCGACGGCCTGACGAACCTCAACGACTTCGCGACCGAGACCGGCATCAGGCTGCCGGACGGCCCTTATGAGACGCTGGCCGGGTTCGTCATGGCCATGCTGGGGCACGTGCCCGCCGTCGGGGAGAAGGTGGAGGTGCTGGGCTTCGAGATGAGTGTCACCGAGCTCGACGGGCGCCGTATCGCGAGGGTGAGGGTGAAACGCCGTCCGGTGGTCGAGTCGCCGCCTGACCAGGATTCCTGACACAATTGCCTGCTATGGCCAGACCTCGTGTACTCTCCGGCATCCAGCCCACAGCGGACTCCTTCCACCTGGGCAACTACCTGGGTGCGGTCCGCCAGTGGGTCACCTTGCAGGAGACCCACGACGCGTTCTACTGCGTGGTCGATCTCCACGCGATCACCGTGCCGACCGAGCCCGCCGCGCTGCGCCGCCGCAGCCGCGTGGCCGCCGCGCAGCTCTTCGCCGCCGGCCTCGATCCCGAGCGGTCGACGATCTTCGTGCAGTCGCACGTGCGCGAGCACAGCGAGCTCGCCTGGATACTCAACTGCCTCACCGGGATGGGCGAGGCGGCCAGGATGACGCAGTTCAAGGACAAGTCCGCCAAGTTCGGCGAGAGCGCCGCCAGCGTCGGCCTGTTCACCTACCCCATCCTGCAGGCGGCCGACATCCTGCTCTACCAGGCCAACCGGGTCCCGGTGGGTGCCGACCAGAAGCAGCATCTCGAGCTCACGCGCGACCTGGGCGGGCGGTTCAACCACCGGTTCGGCGAGACGTTCACGCTGCCGGAGCCGTACATCCTGAAGGAGGTCGAGAAGATCACCGACCTACAGGACCCGACGGCGAAGATGTCCAAGTCGTCCTCCAGCCCGGCCGGCATCCTCGACGTCCTGGAGCAGCCTGGCCCGCTGCGCAAGAAAATCATGCGCGCGGTGACCGACACAGGCTCGGAGGTGCTGTTCGACGAGGAGAACAAACCGGGCATCAGCAACCTGCTGCGCATCCAGTCGGCACTGACCGGCACGCCCATCCACGACCTGGTGGCCCGTTACGCGGGGCAGGGCTACGGCACGTTCAAGAAGGACGTGGCCGAGGCCGTGGTGGAGGCGTTCGCCCCGATCAGGGAGCGCACGGAGAAGCTGCTGGCCGACGAGAAGGAACTCGACCGGATGCTCGCGATCGGCGCCGAGCGGGCGTCGGCGGTGGCCAGGCAGACGATGGCCCAGGTCCGTGACCGGGTCGGCTTCCTGCCCACGGCGTAGGAGGCGGCCGCACGGCAGAGGGCCCGCGGCGGGCGCTCAGACGTCGTCGCGCAGGATCGGGCAGGTCATGCACCGCGCGCCCCCGCGGCCCTTGCCCAGCTCGAAACCGTCGATCTCGATGACCTCGACGCCGTGCTCGCGCAGCTTGCGGTTGGTGAACTGGTTCTTGCGGTAGCCGACCACGACCCCGGGCGACAGCGCGAAGAAGTTGTTGCCCGAGTCCCACTGCTCGCGGGCCCGCTGGTGGTCGTCGCCGCCGGTGGGGATGACGTCCAGGCGGCGCAGGCCCAGCGACTCCTCCAGCGCGTTCACGAAGCCGGTGTCGCGGCGCACGTCGAGGGTGCCCGGCTTGTCGCCGGGCCGCAGCGAGTAGGTGGTCGCCGCTTCGAGGAACGGCGGGTACGCCGTGGCCTTGTCGACGTCGAGCAGGGTGAAGACGGTGTCCAGGTGCATGTACGACCGGCTTTTCGGCACGTGGACCGCGATCACCCGCTCGGCCACCTCGGCCGCGAACAACGACAGCGCCAGATGCTCGATGGTGCGCGTCGTGGTGCGCTGGCTGATGCCGACGGCGACCGTCCTGTTGCCGACGGGCATCATGTCACCGCCCTCCATCGCGGCCGTGCCGTAGTCCTCCTCGTTGAAGCGCTGGTCGTCGCCCGCGAACGGATACCAGAAGCCGAAGTCCTGCCCCGCGAACATCGGGTGGTGGTGGTAGATCGTCGACTGGTTCATCGTCTCCAGCAGCCGGACGGGGAAGAACATCGGGTTGAGCGCGACGCCGCCGTACAACCAGGCGGAGGGGTCGCGCTGGTAGAGCGAGTTGGGCAGCGGCGGCAGGATGAACTCCCCGCTCTCGCCCGCCGCGGCGACCAGCGAGGAGTGCTCCATCGCGGCCGTGCCGAACTCCTCCTTGGTCAGGCCGCCGATCAGGTGGGCGGCCAGCCTGTCGCCGCTCCACCCGGCCAGGGTCTCCCTGATGGTGTCGACGAGGATCGGGCCCACCGTCAGGTGGGTGACGGTCTCCTCGATGGCGTGCCACTTGGCGTCGAAGCCGGAGTCCAGGGCCTCGGCCAGCAGTTGCTGGTGGTAATAGACCTCGATGCCGCGCTCGCGCATCAGGGCCACGAACGCGTCGTGCTCCCGCTGTGCCTGTTCGACCCAGAGGATGTCGTCGAACAGCAGCTGGTCGCTGTTGGACGGGGTCAGCCGCCTGAGGCTGAGCTCCGGCCGGTGCACGATGACCTTGCGCAGCGTGCCGACCTCGGAGCGCACGCCGAACCGCTGATCGTTCATGGTGATCTCCTCGGACGGTGATCAGCGAACCCGCCGGACCCCGCGCGAACGCCGGGCCGGGCTCCCGAACATCCCCGCCGGGTTCACCGGCCAACCGCGCCGCGAAGTGCCTTGGAGATTTCCTGCCCCTCTCATGGGAGGTCGCGCGGGCTCAGCCGCGCCGCACGACCCGGTGCACCCGCAGCAGCGCCCGCAGGGCGGCCAGGCTGGGCCGGGTGAACCGGGTCTCACCGCGGATGGCGGTCCAGCCAGAGGGGTCGCGGTCGAAATCCCAGCCGGGGAACTCGCGTACCGCCTCCTGCAGCAGCTTTTCCATGACGAGATCGGCACTCGGCGCTGTGGTCATGAACGCAGAGTCGCATCGAGACTTCGTTCGGTGACGAACTGAGGCGAAGGATCTCCCAGTTCGCATGCACCGAACTCAGAGTTCGCCTGTCAGATCAGGATCCCGTGCCGCTCGGCCAGGAAACGCACCTCCGGGGCCCACGACGGCCGCGCCCGCCGGGCCAGCGCCCTGACCATCTCGCGCAGCAGCGGCTTGTGATCGAGTTCCTCGGGGCTCTCCCGCTCCAGGCGCAGCAGGTGGAGCAGGCTGGCCGCGTCGTCGCCGAGGTCCTCGCAGGCGCGGGCCACGTGGCCGAGGTGCGTGGTCCGCCTCTCGATCGACGGCGTGCGGCGCAGGTCGATGTCGTCGGCGATGCGCAGCACGGCGTCGGGGCGGCCGGCGTCGTTCTCGATGCTGGCCATGTGGATGGCGACGTTGGTCGGCCCGAAGAAGGCCAGGTCGTAGCAGTCCGACCCCTCGCGGACCCGCTCCGCGAGCTGCGTGGCGGGGCCGCGCAGCCGTTCCCTGGCCTCGTCGTCGTCGCCCGAGCGGGCGGCGCCGACGGCGGCGAGCAGGTGCAGCGCGCCGAGCGCCTTCCTGTGGCGCTCGTCGCCGTCGGCGACGTGGGGCTCCAGCACGTCGAGGCCGCGCCGGGCGATGTCGTACGCGATCTGGTGCATGTCGTCGGACAACATCGACTGCCCGAGGCTCCAGTACGCCCACGCCGTCATCAGCGGATCGGCCGACTCCTCGGCGAATCGCATGGCCCGGTCGGCGGCGAGGTGGGCGAGGTCCACCCGGCCCAGGTGCTTGAGCACGCCCCTGGCCAGCAGGTACGCGTCGGTCGCGACGTTGCGGGCGGCCGGGGCGCGTTCGAGCGCGAGGTTCTCGGCGTCGGAGATGAGCGAGGGCAGGGCCGCCATCAGGATCGAGTAGCGGCGGGCCGAGGTGAACCAGGCGTTGCGGGCGGCCGCCACGCGCTCGGTGAGCTGCTCGGCGTCGGGCGGCTCAAGGTCGGGGGTCAGCGTGCGCCACGTGAACAGGGCACGTTCGATGTCGCGGATCTGGGGGCGGCTGGGCTCGTGGGAGTCGCGCGGCGTCTCTCCTAAAAGGACCGTGGTACGTACGCCGAGCACCTTGGCGATCTCCCGCAGGAGGGGGAGCGACGGGGTGCGTTTGCCGTGTTCGATCAGCTCGATGTGCCTGGTGGTGCAGCCGGACTGGGTCGCCAGCGCGGTGGTGCTCATGCCCCTTCGTTCGCGCTGGAGCCTGACCATCTGCCCGGTGCTGATTTCGGCCATGGGCGTGGGCCTCCTGGGTCGGTCCTGAACGCACAGGCTAGGGCGCGCGAAGATCGCCTGTCCTGGATTCGGCCCTGCTCAGAAGAGCCGCCCGGGAGTGAGGGCGGGGCGCGGAATCAGCGGTAGCGGCGGCGGCCCACCCGGGAGAGGATCTCGCGCAGGTCGTCGGCGGCCGTCCGCATGATCTCTTCCGGGACCACGTCGGCGGCTTCGGTGTGGGCCCGTGCCGACGCCTCCAGCGCCGCGGCCGCCATCCGCCGGCCCTCGTCCGTCAGTTGCACCCAGCGGCTGCGCGCGTCGCGCGCGTTGGCCTCGCGCTCGACGTAGCCGGCGGCTGTCAGCCGCTGGAGCACGTTGCTGATGCCGCCCGACGTGAGGAGCAGCGCCTTGGACAGCTCGCTCGGCTTCATCCGGTGTGGCGGGGCGGCCCGGTTGAGCGCGGCCAGCACGTCGAACTCGGCGTAGGTCAGCCCCAGGTCGGCCAGCTCGGCCTTGACGGCCTGCTCGAACAGCAGGTTGAGCCGTGAGATCCGCTTGCCCAGCTCCAGCGTGGCGATGAGCGACGCCGGCAGGCCCGCCTCTTTCCAGCGCACGGCCATGGCGTCGATCTCGTCGGGCTTCACACCACCGAGAATACCCGTCAGCAAATTGATTTTTGAAAAGCTTCTTCGTAAGCTTTTAACATGGCATCTATCTTGATCAAGAACGGCGTCGTCGTCGACACCGAGCCCGAGCCCGTCGTGCTGGGCCGGGCGGACGTGCGGATCGAGCACGGCAGGATCGCCGACGTCGGCCCCGGCCTGGCCGACGTCCCCGGAACCGAGGTGATCGACGCGACCGGCATGATCGTGCTTCCGGGGTTCGTCGACACCCATCGCCACACCTGGCAGGCGGCCGTCAGGGCGGTGGCGCCCGACATCACGTTCCCCGAGTACCTGCGGCGGGTCCTGGACGAGATCGCCCCCCGCTACCGCCCGCGGGACATGTACGCGGGCACCCTGGCCGGCGCGCTGGAGTGCCTGGACTCCGGCATCACCACGCTGCTCGACTGGAACCACGCTCAGTTCTCGCCCGGCCACACCGACGCGGCCGTGCGGGCGCTGCACGACTCCGGCATCAGGGCGGTGTTCGGTTACTGCCAGAGCGGTGAGCCCGGCGACCTGCGCAGCCAGGCCCACCGGGTGCGAGAGGAGCTGTTCGCCGCACCGGGCCTGGTCACGATGGTCATCGCCGCGCTCGGGCCGGAAATCGCCGGCGAGAAGCGCGCGCTGGAGGAGTGGCGGGTCGCGGCGGAGCTCGGCCTGCCGGTCACCGCTCACCTCGGCGGGCACGGCCCGGACAGCGCCACGCGGGGGCTGGCGTTCCTGGAGGCGAACGGGCTGCTCGACACCCCGACCACCTTTGTGCACGCGCTGCACTACACCGACGAGCAGTTCGAGCGCATCGCCGCAGCCGGCGGCGGCGTCTCGGTCTCGCCCGTCGACGAGATGAACCTGGGGCTCGGCTACCCGATCACCGGGCGGGCCAGGGCGGCGGGCGTCCCGGCCGGGCTCAGTGCCGACACCGTGGTGTGCGCGCCCGGCGACATGTTCGCCCAGATGCGCACCGTCCACCTCCTCGAACGCGGCCGCCCCGACGGCGCCGGGCTCGGCTTCACCACCCGCGACGCGCTGCGCATGGCCACCATCGAGGGCGCGCGGGTGATCGGGCTCGGCGACGTCGTCGGGTCGCTGCGGCCGGGCAAGCAGGCCGACCTCGTGCTGATGCGCACCGGCACGCCCGGCATGGCGGCGGCCCACGACCCGATCGGCGCGATCGTGCTCAACGCCGACACCGCCTGCGTCGACACGGTTCTGGTCGCGGGGCGTGCGGTCAAGCGAGATGGGCAGCTGCTTCACCACGACCTGGCGACGGTTCTCACGTCCCTGATCGAAACGGCGGGCACGGTCGTGAAAGGCTGATCGTCCAGGGAATGAGAGTGAGATGGCGAGTCTGGCGGAGCGGATCGAGCCGGTGAAGGCCTGGGGCCGGCGCAAGGTGGACGACTGGCGGGTCCGCAGACCCTCGATCGACCACCTCATCAGGGCGGTGCAGCGTTACCGGCTTCAGTCGGGCGACCGGCTGGCCGGCGCGGTCACCTACTTCGCGTTCCTGTCCTTCTTCCCGCTCCTCGCGCTCTCGTACGCCGTGCTCGGGTTCGTCGTGACGACCAGCGACGCCACCCGAGACGCGCTGCAGCAGGCGATCGCCGAACGGCTCCCCGGCCTGGCCGGCCAGCTCGACATCGAGGGCATCGCCCAGGCCAGGGAGACCGCCGGGATCATCGGCCTGCTCGGTCTCCTCTACGCCGGGCTCGGCGCGCTCGACGCGCTGCGCGAGTCGTTGCGGGAGATGACGATGACGACCGCGCCGCCGCTCGGCTTCGTCGCCGGCAAGCTGCGCGACCTCGCCTCGCTCGTCATCGTCGGGGTGACGATGATCCTTTCGGTACTGGTGGCCGGGTTCGCCACCACGGCCACGGACAGGGTGCTGCACGTCCTGTTCGGCGACTCGCCCGTGCTGGTGACGCTCGGGCTCAGGATCGCGGGAGTGGCGGCGAGCGTGGGCGCCGACTGGCTGCTGTTCCTGATCCTGCTCGGGTGGGTGGTCAAGTCAGGGCTGCCGTTCCGGCAGCTGGCCAGGGGCGCGCTGCTCGGCGCGATCGGGTTCGGGGTGCTCAAGCAGGCGGCGACCCTGTTGCTCGGGCAGACGTTGAGCAACCCCGTCTACGGAGCGTTCACCGTCGTCGTCGGCCTGCTGGTCTGGATCAACTTCTCGGCCCGGCTCGTGCTGTTCGTCTCCGCGTGGACCTCGACGTCGGGGTTCAGCCCGCCCCCTGCTCCGTCGCCGGTGCCCCGGCCGGGCACGTCGTCAGAGTCGTGACCTGCCGCGCTTGCGGCGCATCCCGTACGCGAGCCAGATCAGGCCGAACAGCAGCCCGCCGCCGATCACGATCGCCCCGATGGTCCTGGTGGAGCTGGTCTGCTCCGAGGCGGCCCTGTCCAGCAGCGCCGGCTGGGCGGCGGGCGTGACGGTCGTGGAGGCCTGCGGCTGGGGCGCGGCCTGCTGCTCGGGGAGCGGGTCGACGAGCTTCCCGACCGGCGTCGCCTTCCCGCGCACAGAGAAGCCCCAGTCGAGCAGCTTGGCCACCTCGTCCCAGAAGAACCCCTCGTGCCGCATGATGCTCACCACGATCGTGTGGTCGCCGCGGGTGGCCGCGCCGACGAAGCTGGCCCTGGCCTTCGAGGTCCAGCCGTTCTTGACGCCGATCATGCCCTTGTAGCGCCAGAGCAGCTTGTTGTGGTTGCTGATCTCGTAGTGCTTGCCCTTGGGCGCGGGGAACTTCGCGGTCTTCGTACTGATGTAGCGCTTGAAGTCGGGGTTGGCCAGTCCGGCGCGGGCGATCAGCGCCAGGTCGTAGGCCGAACTGCTCTGGCCCGGCTTGTCCAGGCCGCTCGGGGTCTTCGCCACCGTGTCGTTCGCCTGGAGGCGCTTGGCCTCGGCGTTCATGTCGCGCATGGTCTTGTCCAGGCCGCCGTTGGTCTCGGCGAGGGCCATGGCCGCGTCGTTGCCCGATGACATCATCAGGCCCTTGAACAGGTCGTCGACCTTGTACTTCGCCTTGACGGACAGGCCGACCGCACTGCCCTCCTGGTTGCAGGCGTTGCGGCTCGGCCGGATCTCGCGGTTCTTGTCGAGCTTGGGGATGAGGGTGAGCGCGGTCAGCGCCTTCAGCGTGCTGGCCGGCAGGTAGCGGCCGTGGGCATCCTTCGCCGCGAGCACGTTTCCCGTGGTGACGTCCGCGATGACGTACGACGTAGCCTTGCTCTTGGGAGGTTTCTTCACGCCGTCGGGCGACACCAGGCCATGGCTGCCGAGCGCCTCGCCGCCGACGGGTGACGTCGGTGCGGCGTATGAGGTCCCGCCGGTGAGCGAGACAGAGGTGATGAATGCCGCAATTGGCACGATTTTGGTCCACATGGCGGTCTCAGCGTAGCTCCGTGTGAATGCCCATGCGGGGACACATCCCCCGGAGATCCGCCTTCGATACTAGAGAGATGGGCATGTCGCGAAAGATCGCCGGATTCCTCATCATCCTCGGCGGATTTATGATCTTCGAGTGGGTGAACCTATGGTTTAACTTGGCCGACGGCCATCCCACCGGCTTCTACGTGGTGCACGGCATCCTCGTCGTGGTGAACATCGTGCTCGCCGTCATCCTGGTGGTCATCGGCGTACGCGGCCTGCGCGGCGGGACGGGCGCCGCCGCTCCCGTCACGGGCCGCAGTAAAGACGCCGGGTGAGCGCGTGCAGCTCGTCGGCCTCTTCCCGTGAGTTCCCGATCGAGGTGAAGCCCAGCTTGCCGTGCTCGGGCACGGCTCCGAGCAGGTGGAAGACGTTCCCGGTGCGCCGCTCGGGGTCGAACCCGACGCCGAGCCGTTCGGCGGTCCTGACGATCTCGCCGGGAGTGCGCCCGCGCAGGCTTACCGAGGCGCAGTTGTCGGTCGCGGTGTAGAACTTCGGCTGATCTGCGGACATGAGGCGACCGGTGGCCGGATCGTACGCGGCCCCGGTCGTCAGCATGGCGGCGCCGAACGGATGCGTGGTGCCGCCGATCCGCAGGTTGATCTCGCACAGCAGCGCCGCGTAGCCGGCGTCGGCCTTGAGCGCGAAGAAGTCCATCCCGAACACGCCCACCACACCCTGCTCGGCCAGGGCGGTGGCGATGCGGGCCGCCGACGCGCCCACCTCGGCGCGGTACTCCTCCGCCGCCGGGAACGTGCAGCCCTGGTAGACCTGGCCGCTGTCGCCGCCGAGGATCTGGTCGTGCGTGGCCAGCACCCGGGCGTCCCCGCCGGGCGTGATGCAGGCCAGAGCGCTCGGGTAGTAGAGCGGCCGGTGCTCGATGTACTCCTCGACCACCGCCCCGCGCTCCTGGATCTTGGCGGTGTAGCTGGCCCAGGTCTCTCCCGCCGCGGAGAAACTGGTCAGCGACCTGTCGCCCTTGTCGACGATCACGTTGCCGAGCCCGGAGTAGCCGTCGTTCAGCTTGACGATCACCCGGTCGCCCGGCACCCCCTCCATCGCCTCCTCGATCTCGGCCTCGGTGCGCAGGTCGCCGAAGCCGCGCGGCATCGGCACACCCGCTTCGTGTCCCACCTCGCGGGCCCCGCTCTTGGAGCCGTAATAGGAAAGGGACGTGGAGGGACCGTAGAGGGGCACGTTGAGTGACGACGCGAGCTCCTCCTCCAGCTCGCTCAGGACGAACGGCACCAGCCACGCGTCACCGTCGATCGCCGATCGCAGTTGCTCCATCGCGTCGGGACGGGAGAGCAGGTTCCTGGTCAACGGCTGAGACCAGGGGTCGTCGAGCGTGATCAGCGTGAGGCGCTTGGCGGCGTCGTCGGGATCGGGGAGGAAACTGAAGTAATAGTCGATGATGTCGGGATCGATGGGGGCGGAGGAGAGATAGATCACTTTGACCCCGGGCTCCCGCAGCGTGAGCAGCAGGAAGAGCAGGCGCTCCTCGTACGACCTGACTCCCGTGATGCGGCGGAGCTCATCCTGCGGCAGGGAGAGCGAGGGCACGACCACCAGGGTCCCCTCGACCGGCTCGAAGATGCTCAACCCAGCATACTTCTCCCCGAACGGGATCTTAGTGATCATATAGCGAGTGAAGCACGCATTCTTCTCAGAGACAGCCATCGTTGAAGTGTGATGACCATGACGGAAGGTGACAGGATTCGGAATCGCTGACCACGTTTGGAACTGGCGACAACGGGTCACCATCTACTGATCCCTTGTGACTATTTCGGGATCATGCAACCCCTCACCTACCGTGACCCACCCCAGGTTACGGGCATGCCGTCGGCTAACTTTTGGTGTATCTGTCGCCGGGAGACCGCGCGAGGGCGATAAAGTCGAAGCATCGCCATCGGGCTCACGGCCGACCGCTGTGCTCCCGGACCGCGGCGGCACTCGCGACTGACGAACGCAAGCCCGTGCTGACGATCTCGCGCACCCGACACCAGTGGGTGTGTTTTTTGCTTCGCCGGGCGGCCGCCCGATCCGGGCGCCCCTAGCGGGGATGGACGAGTCTTCACAGCGCATGAGCCGTGTGGCCCGAGACGTTCGGGGCAGAGCGGCATTGGGACGGGACGGTGACATATGTGGGGACGTGAGCTTCGGGGAGAACTCGACGCGTTCCTGGCGGAGACCGAGCAGGATCTCGTGGCGTTCCGCCGCGACCTGCACATGCACCCTGAGCTGGCCTTCGCCGAATATCGCACGACACAACGCATCGCCGAGCGGCTCACGGCCGCCGGGCTGGCCCCTTCGGTGCTGCCCCGCGGCACCGGCCTGATCTGCGACGTGGGCAGCGGCGACGGCCCGACCATCGCGCTGCGCGCCGACATCGACGCGCTGCCGCTGCAGGACGAGAAGGACGTCTCCTACCACTCGACCGTGGCGGGGGCCTGCCACGCCTGCGGCCACGACGTGCACACCACGATCCTGCTCGGCACCTCGCTCTTCCTCGCCCAGCAGGCCGCCGCCGGCCTGCTGCCCGGCCGCGTACGCCTGATCTTCCAGCCCGCAGAGGAGCTGCCGGGCGGCGCACTCGAGGTCATGGCCCACGGCGGCATCAGCGGCGTCGACCGCATCTTCGGCCTCCACTGCGACCCCCGCGTCGACGTCGGGCAGGTCGGGCTGAGAAACGGCCCGATCACCTCCGCCTGCGACAAGCTGTCCATCCGGGTCTCGGGCCCCGGCGGCCACACCGCCCGCCCCCACCTGACCGCCGACCTCGTCTTCGCGCTGGCCAAGATCCTCACCGAGCTGCCCGCCGCGCTGTCGCGCCGGGTCGACCCGCGCTCGTCGCTCAGCCTCGTCTGGGGCAAGGTCGAGGCCGGCTCGGCCGCCAACGCGATCCCCGACGACGGCATCGCCGAGGGCACGGTGCGCTGCCTCGACGAGAACGCCTGGCACGCCGCCCCCGACCTGATCAAGTCGCTGCTGGAGTCGGTGGCAGGCGCCTACGGCGTCGAGGCCACGATGGACTACACCCGTGGCGTGCCGCCCGTCGTCAACGACGAGGTGAGCGTCGAGATGCTGAGCGAGGCCGCCGAGCGCGCGCTCGGCGCGGGCGCGGTCGTCCCGACGCAGCAGTCGCTCGGCGGCGAGGACTTCGCCTGGTACCTCGAGTCGATCCCAGGCGCGTTCGCCCGCCTCGGCACACGCTCGCCCGACGGCTACACCTACGACATCCACCAGGGCACGTTCGACGTCGACGAGAAGGCGATCTCGATGGGCGTGCGGGTGATGGCCACCACCGCGCTCACCGCGCTGTGGGAGGTCGGCCCGCTCGACTCCATCACCTCCGCTCTGGCCTGAACCGGTACGAAGGCCCGCCGCACGCGCGGCGGGCCTTCGCCGTCACATCAGCCGGCCCCACACCACGGGCAGCCGCAGGGACGAGCGACCCGGCGCGACCGTGATCCTCGTGCCCGGCGGGTAGCGCAGGGTGTAGTCGACGTCGGTCGAAAGGATCACCAGGCCCAGCCGGTGCCCCTTCTTGAACACGTAGTCGGTCGGCTGGAAGTCCCAGGTGAAGCCGTACTCCTTGCCGGGCCGCAGCGGCTCGGTCCGGTCGGGGCGGTGCCGGTTGCGCACGTCCAGCCAGCCCCGGGTGACGATCTTGTAGGGGGTCACGGCGGTGCCGAGCCTCCTCAGCGTCGTGCAGCCCGAGTCGTCGGGGACGCTCTCGCCGTAGCAGTAGCTCTGGCCGGTCGAGACGAGGGAGCCGTTCGGGCGCTCGTCCGTGCCGTAGTCCACCAGCAAGGCCGTAAGGTACGGCGACGCGCCGTCCTTCAGCGAGGCACGCACCGAGACCGTGGGTGTCCCGGAGATGCGCACGTCGGCGGGGAGCGCGCCCGTCGAGTACGCCAGCCGGTTCGGATCGGAGCCGGTGGCCTCGACGAGTTGCTCGGCCGTCCTGGTCTTCTGGTCGGTGAACGACTCCTTACGGGACAGCGGGCGCGGCAGCAGGCTCAGCTTCGAGCCCGAGCCCAGCCAGAGCGGGACCGTGGACGTCCCGGGCAGCGGCCACCTGGCGTGCCGGCCCCACTGGCCGGCCGCGCTCTCCACGTCCGCCTGGGGTTCGCGCATGATGCCCGAGTCGATGCCGTGCAGCCAGTGGTCGAACCAGCCGTGCAACTGGCGCAGCCACTCGGCGGTGCGCAGGTTGAAGGGGCTCATGTGGGTGCCCTGGTGCAACCAGATCTTGCGCGGCACGTTCCGCTCAGCCAGGGCGTACCACCACTGCGCGAACTGCTTGGTCTTGACGTTCCAGTCGTTGAGCCCGTGCACGAGGAAGACGCTCGCCCTGACCTTGCCGACGTCGTTCATGTAGTTGCGGGCGTCCCAGAGCGGGCTGTAGTCGCCGGTGACCCGGTCCTGCTCGGCGGTGAGCCGGTCCATCAGCGCGCCGCAGGCCTCCTGGCCGTTCTCCCTGGTCAGTACGTACTTGGCGAGCACGTCCAGGTCCTCGCCCTGGAAACCGCCCGGCGCCAGGACGCCGCCGTTGGCGCGGTAGTAGTCGTACCAGCTGGAGATCGCGGCGATCGGGACGATCGTCTCCAGTCCCTTGACCCCGGTCGCGGCGACCGCGTTCGGCAGGGTCCCGTTGTACGAGACGCCGATCATGCCGACCTTGCCCGTGGACCAGGTGGCCTCGACGGGCGAGCCGTCGGCGTCGAAGCCCTTGGCGCGGCCGTTCAGCCAGTCGATCGCTGCCCTGGGCCCGGCCGTCTCGTTGCGGTCACCGGAGGTGGGGCAGCCGGTGGCGCGGCCGCTGCCGAGGTTCTCGACCAGCGCGATGGCGTAGCCGCGGGGGACGAAGTAGTTGTCGTAGTAGCCGTCGAACGGCTGGGGCACCGTCTTGGCCGCGTCGGCGCGCAGTCCCGCCAGCGGGTCGCCGTTCTCGTCGACGTCCACGGGGTGGTTGGAGACGTCGTTGCCGCCGGCGTAGTAGGGGCTGGCCTCCATGATCACGGGCACTTTGAGGCCCTCGTCGGTCTCCTTGGGCCGCAGGATGTCCACGGCGACGCGGTCCGGTCTGCCGTCGTTGTCGCTGTCGGTCCCCTCGACCTCGACGAACACCGTCTGCGCGACGGCGTCCGCCCTGGAGAAGATCGGCTGGGTGGCGTTGCCGTCGATCTTGATGGCGGGGGTGTCGGCTGTGGCGGGCGGGGTGCCGGTCAAGGTCGCGACGAGTAACGCGACCAGGGGCACGGACAAGACCTTGCAAGGATGCATACGGTGCTCCGATAGGAAAATTCCGCCGTCGCTGGGAATGTCCGCCATGATCTGGTCGGGGGCAAGAGTGATCGAGACCCAAACTTGGGCAAAACTTATCGCGGGCCTGACGTTCGCTTCAGGTCACGGACGCGCTTGATGTCGATAACGGAGCGGTTGCGACCCTGTGTGCTGGTTTGGTCTGCCCTGGTCAAGCAACTATCTTCCGTGCAGGTGCCGTACGCTCCTTGACGCGCGCGACGAACTCGCAGCGGAGGAAGACGGCGGGAAATGGAAGGAGTCGCCTTGCTCGGCAAGCGATTCAGCAGGATGGCGGTCGGCACGGTGGCCGGCGTCATGCTCATGGCAGCGGCCGCCTGCGGCGGAGACACTGGTGGGGGCACCACGGCGAGCGAGGCGCCGGCCGGCGAGGCCGAGGGCACGCTCAAGGTCGGGCTGGCCTTCGACATCGGCGGACGCGGCGACAAGTCGTTCAACGACGCGGCGTACGCGGGCCTCGAAAGGGCCAAGACGGAGCTCGGTGCGGAGATCAAGGAGTTGAGCCCGGCCTCCGACGGCTCCAACCGCGGCGACCTGCTGCGCCAGCTGGCCGACGCCGGCTACAACCCCATCATCGGCGTCGGCTTCGCCTACGGCGAGGACATCAAGAAGACGGCGGAGGAATACCCCGACCTCCAGTTCGCGGTCGTCGACTCCGCCTCCAACGCGGCCAACGTGACGGGCCTGCTGTTCGCCGAGGAGCAGGGCTCCTACCTGGCGGGCGTCGCCGCCGCGACCAAGGCGGACAGCGGCCACGTCGGCTTCGTCGGCGGCGTGGAGAACGACCTGATCAAAAAGTTCCAGGCGGGCTTCGAGGCCGGTGTGAAGTCGGTCAAGTCGGACGCCAAGATCGACGTGAAGTATCTGACGCCTGACGGCGACTTCTCCGGCTTCAAGGCCCCCGACAAGGGCAAGGTCGCTGCCGAGAAGATGTTCCAGGACGGCGCCGACATCGTCTACCACGCCGCCGGCGACTCCGGCCTCGGCGTGTTCCAGGCGGCGGCCGCGGCCAAGAAGAAGGCCATCGGCGTCGACTCCGACCAGCGCCAGACGGTCAAGGAGAGCAACCTCCAGTCGGTCATCATGACCTCGATGCTGAAGCGCGTCGACGTCGGCGTGTTCGAGTTCATCAAGGCCTTCCAGGGTGGCGCCAAGGGCGGCACCGACATCACCTACGATCTCAAGGTCGACGGCGTCGGCCTGGCCACCACGGGCGGCGAGATCGACGACATCAAGGACGAACTCGACGCGGCCAAGAAGGACATCGTCGAGGGCAAGATCACGGTCCCGGCCAAGCCGTAGTCAGGGGCGCGACCGACAGCCGAGGGCCCGGAGTCCGCAACTTCGGGCCTTCGGTCATGCCGCCCTGCTTCTAGGAGAGGCGAAGTGAGCCAGCACCGACCAACGATCTGGGAGCGGTGAGCACATGAGCTCGGACACCCTCGCCACGGCGAGACCCGCCGTCGAGCTCACGGGCATCACCAAACGCTTCCCCGGCGTCGTCGCCAACCACGACATCCGCATCTCGGTCCGGCAGGGCACCGTGCACGCCATCGTCGGGGAGAACGGCGCCGGCAAGTCGACGCTGATGAAGATCCTCTACGGCATGCAGAAGCCGGACGAGGGCACGATCAAGGTCGACGGCAAGGACGTCAGCTTCCGCTCGCCGAGCGACGCCATCGACGCCGGCATCGGCATGGTCCACCAGCACTTCATGCTGGCCGACAACTTCACCGTGCTGGAGAACATCGTCCTCGGCGCCGAGCCGACCAATGGCGGCAGGCTCGACGTCGCCGCGGCGAGGAAGCGCATCACCGAGCTGGCCCGCGCCCACGGCCTGCGCGTCGATCCCGGAAAGCTGGTGGAGAACCTCGGCGTCGGCGACCGGCAGCGCGTCGAGATCCTCAAGGTGCTCTACCGCGGCGCCCGCATCCTCATCCTCGACGAGCCGACGGCCGTGCTCGTCCCGCAGGAGGTCGACGAGCTCTTCCAGAACCTGCGCGAGCTCACGGCCGAGGGCCTGACGGTCATCTTCATCTCCCACAAGCTCGACGAGGTGCTCGACATCGCCGACGAGATCACCGTGATCCGGCGCGGCACCACCGTCGCGAGCGTCGACCCGAGAGAGGTGACCGCCCGGCAGCTCGCCGAGCTCATGGTGGGCAGCGAACTGCCCACACCCGAGACGCGCGAGTCCACCGTCACCGACACGGTGATGCTGAAGGTGTCGCACCTCACCATGGAGGCCGACGGCCACCGTGCCGTGCCCAAGGACATGCCGGTCGAGCGCTACATCGACCTGCTGCGCGAGGAGGGCAGGCGGCTGCTCCTCGACGACGTGTCGTTCGAGATCCACAAAGGCGAGATCCTCGGCCTGGCCGGCGTCGAGGGCAACGGCCAGAGCGAGCTGATCGAGGCGATCATGGGCATCCGCCTGTCGCACGGCGGCATCACGCTGGGCGACCAGGACCTCAGCGGCTGGTCCACGCTGAGACGCCGGGAGGCCGGCATCGGCTACATCCCGGAGGACCGCCACCGGCAGGGACTGCTGCTGGAGGCGTCGCTCTGGGAGAACCGCGTGCTCGGCCACCAGACCAGGAGGCCCGCGCGCAGCGGCGTCTGGATCAACCGGGGGGCCGCCAAGGCCGACACCTGGCGCATCGTCCGGGACTACGACGTACGCACACCCGGCGTCGACACGCTGGCCCTGGCACTGTCCGGCGGCAACCAGCAGAAACTCATCGTGGGCCGCGAGATGAGCGGCGAGCCCGCGTTCCTCATCGCCGCCCACCCCACCCGGGGCGTGGACGTCGGCGCCCAGGCCGCCATCTGGGACCACCTGCGTGAGGCCCGCGCGGCCGGGCTGGCCGTGCTGCTCATCTCCGCCGACCTTGACGAGCTGATCGGCCTGTCCGACAGTGTCCGGGTGATCTACCGCGGCCGCCTCGTGGCCGCGCTCGACCCGTCCGACATCACGCCCGAGCGGCTGGGCGGCTACATGACCGGCGCGATCGCCGGAACCGAGGAGTCGTGATGCCCGCCGGGCTCAACCGGGCGCTGTTCACCGTCGCCGGCGCCGTCATCGCCATCATCCTCGCGATCGCGATCTGCAGTGTCGCCATCGTCGCCGCGGGAGCCGACCCGCTCACCGCGTTCGCCGCCTTCTTCGACTTCGGTGCGAGCGCCCGCTCGCAGTCGAACGGCATCGCGGCCTTCCTCAACCGCGCGGTGCCGCTGTTCATCGCCGGTCTGGCGGTGGCGGTGGGCTTCCGCATGAACCTCTTCAACATCGGAGTGGAAGGCCAGTATCGCCTGGCGGCCATCTGCGCGGCCTACGTGGGCTCGACGTTCACGGCGCCCAAGCCGATCCAGATCGCGGTGATCATCCTGGTCGCCGCGGCCGTCGGCGGCCTCTACGCGCTCATCCCCGCGGTGATGAAGGTGACCAGGGGCGTGAACGAGGTCATCGCCACGATCATGCTGAACTACATCGCGATCAGCCTGACCTCCTACCTCGTGCGCGGCCCGTTCGCGGGGCAGCGAGCCGCGGGCGAGCTCACCACGACCACGCCGGACCTGCCCGAGTCGGCCATGTTCCCCGACCTCAACTTCGTCTTCGACTGGTTCGGCATGCTCGCGCCCACCCGCGGCGGCGGCGTGTGGGGGTTCCTGCTCGTGGCGGTCGTGCTCGGCCTGGTGGTCTGGGTGGTGCTCGAACGCACCCGGTTCGGCTTCGAGGTCAAGGCCAGCGGGCTCAACGGCCCGGCGGCGCTCGCCTCCGGCGTCAACCCCAAGACGATGGTGATCGCGACGATGGTGATGTCCGGCGCGATCGCCGGGCTCATCGGCCTGCCCGAGATCCTCGGCGACCGTGGCGCCTTCAACTCCAACTTCACCGCCGGGCTCGGCTTCCTCGGCATCGCGGTGGCGCTGCTCGGCAGGAACAAGCCGCTGGGCATCGCGATCGCGGCGCTGCTGTTCGCGTTCCTCGACCGGGCGCAGGGTGCGCTGCAGATCGCGGATGTGCCGCCGTCCGTCATCACGATCATGCAGGGCGTGATCGTGCTGCTGGTCGTGGTGGCCAACGAGGTGACCAACCGCCTCGCGCTCAGACTCGAAGAACGCCGGGCCGCCCGGCAACTCGGCGGGAACTCTCCGGTTGAGGTGGGAGCATGACCAGGGTCGGGAAATACCATGTGGCGCTCGTCGGCGTCGCCGTGCTCCTCCTGCTGCTGTCGCTGGTACGTGTCGTCACGGGCTACGCCGACATCACCTCGTCCGGCACGTTCGCGTCCGCGCTGCTGCTCGCCGTGCCGATCGGACTGGCCGGGCTGGGCGGGTTGTGGGCCGAGCGGGCCGGTGTGGTCAACATCGGCCTCGAAGGCATGATGGTGCTCGGCACCTGGTTCGCCGGCTGGGCCGGATACCAGTGGGGCGCCGTCGCGGCGCTGGTCGCGGGCTTGCTCGGCGGCGCGCTCGGCGGCCTGCTGCACGCGATCGCCACCGTGACGTTCGGCGTCGACCACATCATCAGCGGCGTCGCGATCAACCTGCTCGGCCCCGGCGTCACCCGCTTCCTGTCGGAGGTGCTCTACAAGGAGGGCACGCAGGCGGCGGAGATGGGGGCGGGCATCACCACCTCGCCCGCGGTCACCTTGCCGCCGGAGGTCAGCCTGCCACTGCTGTCGGCCGGACCCGACCTGCTCGGACGGCTGGAGAGCACCCACTGGTTCCTGCTGTCGGACCTCGCGGGCATCCTGCGCGGGCTCACCCACAACGTCAACGTGCTGGTGGTCCTCGCCGTCCTCCTGCTGCCGCTGACGTTCTTCATTCTTTGGCGCACGGCCTTCGGCCTGCGGCTGCGCTCGGCGGGCGAGAACCCGTGGGCGGCCGAGTCGCTCGGTGTGAACGTCTATCTGATCAAGTACGTCGCCGTCGTCATCTCCGGCGCGTTCGCCGGGCTCGGCGGCGTGTTCCTCGTCTTCGTCTCCACGAAATACGTCGAGGGCCAGACGGCGGGCCGCGGCTTCATCGGCCTGGCCGCCATGATCTTCGGCAACTGGCGTCCTGGCGGGCTCGCGACCGGCGCCGGGCTGTTCGGCTACGCCAACGGCCTGCAACTGCGCAGCTCCGGTGCGGTCACCTCGTTCTTCCTGTTCGGCGCCGTGCTGCTGCTCATCTACCTCGGGCAGCGGGTCCGCCGCCTGCTGGCGTCGGGCGAACCGGCCGAGATGGTGACAAGAGGCGCCAGGCAGTACACCACGATGGCCGTCGCCGCCGCGGGTATGGTCGTGCTGTTCTGGCTCTGGCTGACCGTCGACCAGCTGCCGAACGAGTTCGTCTTCATCACGCCGCACGTGCTCACGCTGATCGTGCTGCTGGTCGCCTCGCAGCGGCTGCGCATGCCCAAGGCCGACGGCGTGCGCTACCGCAGGGGGGAACAACATTGAGCATCGACTGGGAGAGCCTGCGGGCCAGGGCCGCCGAGGCCATGCGCAACGCGTACGCGCCTTACTCCAAGTTCCCCGTGGGGGCGGCTGCGCTGGTCGACGACGGCAGGGTGGTCACCGGCTGCAACGTCGAGAACGCCTCCTACGGCGTCGGCCTGTGCGCCGAGTGCG
This sequence comes from Nonomuraea sp. K271, assembly GCF_009908215.1. Taxonomy (NCBI): domain Bacteria; kingdom Bacillati; phylum Actinomycetota; class Actinomycetes; order Streptosporangiales; family Streptosporangiaceae; genus Nonomuraea; species Nonomuraea sp. K271. The sequence continues at coordinate 55,649 of NZ_JAAAHR010000012.1, forward strand.
GCCTGGTGTCGGCGCTGCACCAATCGGGCGGCGGCCGGCTGGTGGCCTTCACCTGCGTCGACGGCCACGGCGAGCTGCTGATGCCGTGCGGGCGCTGCCGCCAGCTCCTCTACGAGTTCGGCGGTGACGACCTGCTGGTCGAGACCGTCGACGGGCCGAAGCCGATGGGCGAGATCCTGCCGTACGCGTTCGGCCCGCAGGACCTCAGCCGGAGCTCGTGATGGACGCCATCGAGGTCATCCGCGCCAAGCGCGACGGCGGCGAGCTGACCGCCGCCCAGATCGACTGGGTGATCGACGCCTACACGAACGGCGGCGTGGCCGACGAGCAGATGTCCGCGCTGGCCATGGCGATCCTGCTGAACGGGATGGACCGGCGCGAGATCGCCGTCTGGACCCAGGCCATGATCCGTTCGGGCGAGCGTATGGACTGGTCCGCCCTCGACCGCCCCACCGCCGACAAACACTCGACCGGCGGCGTCGGCGACAAGATCACCCTGCCGCTGGCGCCGCTCGTGGCGGCGTGCGGCGCGTACGTGCCGCAACTGTCGGGCCGCGGCCTCGGACACACCGGCGGCACGCTCGACAAGCTGGAGTCGATCCCCGGCTGGCGGGCCTCGCTCTCCAACGACGAGATGCTGCACGTCCTGCGCGACGCCGGGGCGGTCGTCTGCGCCGCCGGCTCAGGACTCGCGCCCGCCGACAAGAAGTTGTACGCCCTGCGCGACGTCACCGGCACCGTGGAGTCCATCCCGCTGATCGCCTCCTCGATCATGTCGAAGAAGATCGCCGAGGGCACCGGCTCGCTCGTCCTCGACGTGAAGGTCGGCTCGGGGGCGTTCATGAAGACCACCGAGACGGCGAGGGAACTGGCCGAGACCATGGTCGCGCTCGGCACGGACGCGGGCGTGCGCACGGTCGCGCTGCTGACGGCGATGGACCGGCCGCTCGGGCTGGCCGTGGGCAACGCCCTGGAGGTCGAGGAGGCCGTCGAGGTCCTGGCCGGAGGCGGTCCCGCCGACGTGGTCGAGCTGACCGTACGCCTGGCCCGGGAGATGCTGGCCGCCGCCGGGGTGTCCGGCAAGGACCCGGCGAAGGCGCTGGCCGACGGCTCGGCGATGGACGCCTGGCGCCGCATGATCGCCGCCCAGGGTGGTGACCCCGACGCCCTGTTGCCGAGGGCGGCCGAGACCGCCACCGTGCAGGCGCCCGCGTCGGGCGTTCTCACCCGGCTCGACGCGTACGCGGTCGGGCTGGCCGCCTGGCGGCTCGGCGCCGGGCGGGCGCGCAAGGAGGACCCCGTGTCGGCGGGCGCGGGCGTCACGCTGCACGCCAAGCCGGGTGACACGGTGCGCGAGGGACAGCCGCTGCTGACGCTCCACGCGGACGAGGCGGACCGCTTCGAGCGGGCGCTGGAGGCGCTGGAAGGCGGCTACGCGGTGGCCCTCGCCGACGCCGAACGGCTCCCGCTGGTCATCGAGCGCGTCACCGCCGGCTGACGGTGCCGCCCGGGGCGGGAGCGTCGGCGAAGATCTGGAGCAGGACGGCGCGATGCGTGGGCAGGGCCTCGGCGTGCCGGGTGCGGCCCGCGTCGGTGATGGACACGTAGACGCCCCGCCGGTCGGCGTCGCACACGCCGCGCGAGACCAGCTCGGCCTTCTCCAGCCGCGCCACCACCCGTGACAGGGCGCTCTGGCTCAGGTGCACCTCGTCGCAGAGCTCCTGGATGCGCAGCTTCCTGTCGTGGTGGACGATGCGGTCGAGCACCTCGAACTCGCTGGGCCCCAGACCGTGCCGGTCGCCCAGCTCGCGTTCCAGGGCGCACATGGCCTTGGCGTGCTTGGCCAGGACGTAATGCCAGGTGTCGACCACGAATCGCTCGTCCATGTCGCGGAGGTTACCACCTCGGTAAATGCATTTGCATATGTTTCGGTACGGAAGGTGAACCGGACGGCCCGAGTGGTGCGATGCGAGCGCCTTTGCGCGTTTCGCCCGGTTGCCGGCCGGAAACAGCCGCGCGATCTGCGGAAACACCGCTTGCGGCGACACGGGGCGGGGCATCTACCGGGCATGCGCTCGCCATCCCCGCCCGGCCGCCGGTCGCCGCGCTCGCGCGCCCTCGCCTCGCTGGCCTGTCTCACCGCTCTCACCGCCTGCGGTCCGGCCCAGCAGACCGCCCTGCCCGGATCACCCGGCCCCACCAGGTCGTCCGCCACGGCCCGCGACACACCCGGCCCCAACGCCCCCACGAGCACCTCCGAGGTGGACGTCCGGCGCGACGGCATCGAACCCGCCGTCGTGACGGGCGTACGGTACGCCAGGCACAGGACGTACGACCGCGTCGTCATCGATCTCGACGGCGAGATCCCCGGCTACAACGTGCGATGGGTGGACGAGTTCGTGGAGGACGGCTCCGGCCGGCCGATCGAGATCCGCGGCGGCGCGTACCTTCTCGTCACGCTCTTCCCCGCCAACGCCCACGACGAGGACGGCACGCCCACGTGGGAGGACGGCCCGATCTACCACGCCGGTCTGCGCAACCTCACCGACGTCGTCAGGACCGGCGACTTCGAGGCCCGCGTCGGCATCGGCCTGGTGCTGGACCGGCGGGCCGCGTTCCAGATCCAGGAGCAGGAAGCGCCCAGCCGGCTGGTGGTCGACGTGGCCCACTGACCCGCGCCCCCGGGCACCGGCTAGCCTGGGGCGGTGGTGAGGAAGATCGAGGGGCCCGCACGCATCCCGGTGCCCGGCGGCAAGATCATTGACGAGCACGTGGGCCGTGTCAGCAGCGGCGACGAGGCGATCTCCATCGCCCGCATGGTCGCGCCGGCCGGCTGGGAAGAGCCCGCCCAGACGCCGTCGTTCACCGAGTACACCGTGGTCCTGCGCGGCACGGTGATCGTGGAGCACGCGGAGGGCACGACCCAGGTCGGGGCGGGGCAGTCGGTGGTGACCTCTCCCGGGGAGAAGGTCCGCTACAGCGCAGGCCCGCAAGGCGCCGAGTACATCGCGGTGTGCCTGCCCGCGTTCAGCCCGGAAACGGCCGGCCGCGACTGAGCCGTAACCCGAGAACCGGGCAGTGCTCGTATCATGGCGTGATGAGCCCCACGCTTGACCAGATCCGGCGGGCTCCCAAGGTGTTGCTGCACGATCACCTCGACGGCGGGCTCCGCGCCGAGACGATCGTCGAGCTGGCCCGGGAGACCGACTACGGCCGGCTGCCCACCACCGATCCCGACAACCTGCGTCAGTGGTTCGAGGAGGCATCCGACTCTGGCTCGCTGGAGCGCTACCTCGAGACGTTCGACCACACGGTCGGGGTCATGCAGACGCGCGAGTCGCTCACGCGGGTCGCCTCCGAGTGCGCCCAGGATCTGGACGCCGACGGGGTGGTCTACGCCGAAGTGCGTTTCGCGCCCGAGCAGCACACCTCCAGAGGGCTGAGCCTCGACCAGGTGGTGGAGGCGGTGCTCGACGGGTTCAGGCAGGGCTCCGAAGGGCGTGACATCCGCGTCGGCACGCTGCTGACGGCCATGCGGCACCAGGCGCGCTCCATGGAGATCGCCGAGCTGGCCGTGCGCTACCGCGACGTGGGCGTCGTGGGCTTCGACATCGCGGGCGCCGAGGCCGGCTACCCGCCCACGCGGCACCTCGACGCGTTCGAATACCTGCAGCGGGAGAACGCCCACTTCACCATCCACGCGGGCGAGGCGTTCGGGCTGCCCTCGATCTGGCAGGCCATCCAGTGGTGCGGCGCCGACCGGCTCGGCCACGGCGTACGCATCATCGACGACATCACCGTGGCCGGCGACCAGAGCGCCAAGCTCGGGCGGCTGGCTGCCTACGTACGCGACAAGCGCATCCCGCTGGAGATGTGCCCGACCTCCAACCTGCAGACCGGCGCCGCCGCGTCGATCGCCGAGCACCCCATCGGGCTGCTGCGGCGGCTGCACTTCCGGGTCACGGTCAACACCGACAACCGGCTGATGAGCTCGACGAGCGTGTCGCAGGAGTTCCACAAGCTGGTCGAGACGTTCGGCTACGGCTGGGACGACCTGCAGTGGTTCACGGTCAACGCGATGAAGTCGGCGTTCATCCCGTTCGACGAGCGCCTGGCACTGATCAACGGCGTCATCAAACCCGGGTTCGCACAGATCAAGTGGCAGTCGTGAAAGAGTCCTACCGTTCCAAGACCGCGTTCGCGCTGGCGTGGGTGTGGCTGGCCTTCGTCGCGTTCAACGTGTGGGACCTCATCGCCCACTACACCGGCAAGGCGTCGCTGGTGGCGCTGGCCGTGCTCGCGGTGCTGACGGCGCTGGTCTACTCGGTCGCGCTGCGGCCCGCCACCGTGTTCACCGAAGAAGGGCTGGTGGGGCGCAACCCGTTCCGCACGACGGTCCTGCCGTGGGCCTCGATCGACGACGTCACGGTCTCCCACTCCATCAACGTGCACCACGGCGACGAGCGGGTGCTGCGGTTGTGGACACCCATGAGCAGCGCCAGAGAGCGGGCCAAGGCGCAGCGGCGCGGGGCGCCCAGGCAGGAGCGCGGGCGGTTCAAGACCGAGCCGACGCTCTCCAGGTCCGAGCAGGCGGCGGTCGAGGCGTTCGCGGGCAAGACCCACGCCGACTGGGTGGGCGACCAGATCCGCGAGCGCGCCGAGGCGGCCAGGCGCCGCGACGAGCAGGCGGCGCCGGCCCGGATCTCCTGGTCCTACGACTCCATCGCCGTGCTGGTGGTCGCGGTCACCCTGGTGGTCGCGGCGATCGTCGTCTAGCTGTTCTGTCCTATCCGGGGGCGTCTCGGCCGCGGGTGCGGTTGATGAACGCCGCCATGCCCGCCTGGGCGATGCCCGACTCCTCCACGAGCCTGGCCGCCTCCGTCTCAGCCTCGAAGGCCCGCTCGACCTCGTGTCTCGACGGCCTCAGCAGCCCGAGGTGCACAGTGGTGGCCGTGCCCGGCGCGGTCCAGTGGCGCACACGGGCGATCGCCGTCTCCAGCAGCGACTCCGGGTCGGCGATCTCGTCCAGCAGGCCCGCGGCCAGGGCGTCCTGCGCGCTCATGCGGGCCGAGTCGAGCACCAGCCGCAGCGCCCGAGCGCCCATGAGGCGGGGGAGCAGGTAGCTGGTGGCGTTCGAGACCGACAGGCCGATGTGGTTCTCGGGCAGGAAATACTCGGCCGACGGGGTGCCGATGCGGGTGTCGAAGCACAGCGTCCACTCGGCGGCCCCGCCGACGGCCAGGCCGTTGACCGCCGCCACGACCGGTACGCGCGTCTCCAGCACGGCCCTGGTCATGTCGTGGAACGAGGCCACCTCGTCGACCAGGGAACGGCCGGCGGCCTGGTGGATGTCCTCTCCCGCGGAGAAGGCCCGGCCGGTGCCGGTGACCACGATGCCCCTGGCGCCCTTGCCGTCGCCGTGGTCGCGTACGGCCGCCGCGAGGTCCCTGCGCATGCCGGCGGTGAGGGCGTTCAGCTTGGCGGGGCGGGCGAGGGTGATCAACGCCACCTCGTCGCGTTCGGTCACGTCGATCATGATTTCTCCTTGCCGACGGGGATGGCGGGGGCGGCACGCTGGTCGCGTTCCGGGTGGAGCAGGTGGCGTTTCTCGATGCGGGCCGACGGGGTGAGCGTGAACGACTCGACGAACTCCACGTACGCCGGGAGCTTGAAGCGGGCCAGCCGGTCACGGGCGTGTTCGATCACGTCCATGGCGGTGCGGGCGTCGGGGTCGTGACCGGGCCGGAGCTGGAGGAACGCCTTGGGCAGCTCGCCCCACAGGTCGTCGGGGATGGGCACGAGGGCCGCCTGGAGGACGGCCGGGTGCTGGGCGAGCACACGTTCGACCTCGGCGCAGGAGATGTTCTCCCCGCCCCTGCGCACCATGTCCTTCAGCCGGCCGGCGTGGTGGAGGTAGCCGTGGTCGTCGCGGAAACCCAGGTCGCCGGTGTGGTACCAGCCGTCCCTGAAAGCCTGGGCGGTCGCCTCGGGGTGGTTCCAGTAGCCCCGCATCATGGGCACGCCCCTGACCAGGATCTCGCCGTTGTCGTCGAGCCTGACCTCCTTGCCCGGCGGCGCGACGCCCATGGCGCCGGTGCCGACCGTGTCGTCCGCGTCTATGTGCGCCACCAGGTCGGGGCCGCTCTCCGTGGAGCCGTACAACTCGCGCCACGGTGCGCCCCAGCGCTCCTCGAACGTCCGGTGCAGTTCGGGCGGGATGCCCGAGCAGAGCACGAGCCGCATGCGGTGGCAGCGCTCGCGCGGGTGCGGCGGCTGTTTGTGCAGCAGCAGGGGCATGGTGCCGAGTACGTACGTGAGCGTCGCGCCGTGTTCCCGGGCCGACTTCCAGAAGCCGGAGGCGGAGAAGCGGGGGAGCACGACGAGCGAGATGCCGCCGGTGAGGCAGAGCACGGTGAGCCACTGGGGGTCCATGTACGAGTACGCCTGCGCGATGATCATGACGTCGTCGTCGCGGAGGCGGGCCTGTTCGGCGACGATCCGGGCGGTTCTGAGCCAGTAGTCGTGGGTGAGCATGCAGGCTTTGGGGAAGCCCGTGGTCCCCGACGTGTACTGAAAATTCGCGACATCGTCGGCTTTGACGGTCACCTTGGCCGGCTGGTCGCCCGCCTGCCGGATCAGCCTCCCGGGGTCGTGGCACGGGCCCGGGTTGATCATGGCGTGGTCGTCCGTGGTCAGCGTCAGCACCGCGCCCGAGTCGTCGAGCACATGCGCGAGGTCGGCCGCCTGGTAGCGCACGTTCACCGGGACGGCGATCGCCCCGGCTTTCAGGACCCCGAGCCAGCTCAGCGGCCATTCCGGCACGTTGTCCAGCATGATGGCCACCCGGTCGCCCGGACGCACGCCCAGGTCGGACAGGGCGGCGGCCAGGCGGTCCGACCGCGCGTCCGCGGCGTCGAAGGTCAACGAGGTGTCGGGGAAACGGAGGAACTCGCGCGTGCCGTACGTTCTAGCGGCGTGCCTCATCAGGTCGGGGATCGTGCTGTACATCCGGCGGCTCCCACGGAAGGTCGGGCAGCAGGGAGAAGTCAGGACTTGTAGTGACGTGGGCGGGGGCGCGTACGGCGGCCAGGCCGATCGTGACGAACTCGGCGCACACCTGCTCCAGCGTGGAGTCCCCGTCGGGGCGATACCACTCGCTGGTGCCGGTGCACATGGACATCAGGGCGAGACGGGTCAGCTTCTGGTCGGCGACTCGGAACGTGCCCTCCGCCACGCCGTCGGCCAGCGTGCGCTTCCAGTGGGCCTCGTACGCGTCGCGCAGGACGATGATCTCGTCGCGGGCGGCCGAGCCCGGCGTGAGCGAGCGCAGTTCGCCGTCCATGACGCTGGTGGTCAGGGGAGCGCGGGCGTGGACGGCGGTGAGCGAGCCGATCAGCAGGGCCAGCCGGTCGGAGGGGCCGCCGGCCGTGGCGAGCATGCGTTCCGTGGCGCTGTTCAGGCCCTGCTGGGCGACGCGCATGAGATCGGCGAGCAGCGCCTCCTTGCTTCCCACGTGGTGGTAGATCCCGGCGTTGGTCATGTTGACGGCCCGGCCGAGGTCCCTGATGCTCGTCGCGGCGTAACCCTGCCGGGCGAACAGCAGCACCGCCGCCGTTCTGATCCGCTCGTGCGCGTCCGTGCCGGGGTCGGTGAGGTCTGTGATCATGGTTCCTACCGAACGTTCGGTCGTTTCGGACGCTACCCCAACTCTCGAAAAATCGCCATAGTTGACTCTGACACCGTGTGAGGCCCTAAACCGGAGACGTCATGTTCAGCATCGGAGAGTTCGCCAGACTGGGGCTGGTGTCCGTACGCATGTTGCGGCACTACGACGCGATCGGTCTGCTGCGCCCCGCGCACGTCCACCCGGTCAGCGGCTACCGCTCCTACCAGGCCGCGCAGTTGTCCCGGCTCAACCGCATCGTCGCGATCAAGGACCTCGGCTTCACCCTGGAGCAGGTCAGGGCCATCCTCGACGAGAAGGTCAGCACGGAGGAGCTGCACGGCATGGTACGCATGCGCCGCGCCCAGCTCGAAGCGCGGATCAACACCGACCTGGCCAGGCTGCGCAGCGTCGAGGCACGCCTGCGGACCATCGAGACGGAGGGCTACATGGAAAGCGCGGAGGTCGTGCTGAAGCGCGTCGCCCCGATCAGGGTCGCCGAGCTCAGCGCCAGGGCGGCCAGCTACGAGGGAGAGGACATCGGCCCGGTCATCCAGCCTCTCTTCGCCGAGATCTGCCGCCGCGCGGAAGAGGCCGCGGTCAAGGTCGTGGGGCCGGGGGTCGCCTACTACGAGGAGCAGGACGACGGCTCCGTCATGGTCCACGCCTGCCTGCCGGTGTCCGCGGCGCCCGGCCACCACGACTTCCAGGTCCTCGACCTGCCGGCTATCGAGACGGCGGCCACGATCATCCACCACGGGTCGATGGAGGAGGTGGGGAAGACGTTCCAGACCCTGGCCCACTGGATCGAGGAGCACGGCTACCGTTCGCGCGCGCTGGCCAGGGAGGTCTCCCTGCACTGCCCGGAGAACCCGGACGAATGGGTGACGGAGCTCCAGATCGAGGTGACGCCGGCCGGATGACCGACGTCGAGCTCGAACACCACCGGGTGGCGCTGACCGGCTACTGCTACCGCATGCTCGGCTCGGGCTTCGAGGCCGAGGACGCGGTGCAGGAGACGTTCGTCAGAGCCTGGCAGACCTACGATCCGGCTCGGGGCACGCTGCGCACGTGGCTGTTCCACCTGGCCACCAACGTCTGCCTCGACATGCTGAGAGGCCCGCAGCGCCGCGCCCGCGCCATGGACCTGGGGCCCGCCGCCACCCCCGGCGACGCCCTGGGCCAGCCGCTCCCGCACAGCCGCTGGATCCAGCCCGTCCCGGACGCCAAGGTGCTCGACCCGGCCGAACGGGCGGTCACCAGGGAGACGGTCCGGCTGGCGTTCGTGGCGGCGCTGCAGCACCTGCCGCCCCGGCAGCGCGCCGTGCTCATCCTCCGCGACGTGCTCAAATGGTCCGCCGCCGAGACGGCCACCCTGCTGTCCACCACCGTCACGTCGGTCAACAGCGCGCTCCAGCGTGCCCGTGCCAAGCTGCCGCCGGCCGGGCAGGCCGACGAGACGGTGGACGAGAGCCTGCTGACCCGCTATGTGTCGGCGTTCGAGCGGTACGACGTGGCCGCGCTGGTGTCGCTGCTGCACGAGGACGCGACGTCGGAGATGCCGCCGTTCGCGTGGTGGTTGCGCGGGCGCGAGCACATCCACACGGTCCTGACCGCGGCCGCCGCGAGCGGCCAAGCCCCGTGCGAGGGCTCCCGCCTGCTGCCGGTCAGAGCCAACGGCTCCCCGGCCTTCGGCCAGTACCTGTACGGCGAGCCGTTCGCCCTGGTGGTTCTCGACGTCGCCGGCGGCCGCATCGCCGGCGAGGCCACCTTCCTGGATCCCGGCCTGTTCCCGTTCTTCGGCCTGCCGATGAGTTTCGCGGCGCCGCTCCGTACACGCTGATGAAGGAGGAACAGAACATGCCACAGATCGTCGAATTCCCCGAGCGGCCCTACGTCGGGGTGCGCGGGACCATCACCATGACCACCTTCGGCCTGGTCGCCGACCGGATCGGTGAGATGGTCGGCTGGCTCGCCGACCGAGGCCACGCTCCCGCGGGTGCGCCCTTCCTCAGGTACGAGGCCATCAACCTGCCGGAGGACCGGCTGGTGGTGCAGGCGGGCGTGCCGGTGGCCGGGCGGGTTGAGGGCGAGGGCGACATCTTCGCCGCCTCCCTGCCCGCGGGCCGCTACGCCACCGAGTCGCACCACGGCCACCCCGACCAGCTCTTCGGCGTCATCGAGGCGCTGCTGAAGTGGGGCGCCGAGCAGGGGCTCGCTTGGGACATGACGGAGAAGGACGGGACGGAGCACTGGGGCTGCCGGCTCGAGCTCTTCCAGACCGATCCGAGGGTCGAGCCCGACATGCACAACTGGGACACCGACCTGCAGTTCCGCATCGCCTGAGCAGGTCTCATGGTTGAGACCGACCCGACCTGTTGGTCTCAACCCCGGTCTCTTGCGGACCTGAATTGGCGTTGGTCTCATCGCTGAGACCATCCGTGCTCATCGCCAGGCGTCGACCAGGTGTTCAGCGGTGACGTGCGTGACGCCCTCCACCTCGCAGCCGCTCCGGGAGACGGCGTAGAGCGGCGTGGAGGAGTCGGCTCCGGGCATCTTGGACCGGTGGACGATGAGCTCGCTCAGGTCATGATGACCGAACGGGCGGTTCTCCAGCCATTTGACGGACCCGACCATCGTGATCTGCTTGGCGACCGGCTCCCGGTCTGCGCCGACGATGTCGATCTCCGGATCGTTGGTCCTGGTCCAGAAGCCTCCGATCGCTCCCGTCGCCTCTGGCAGGCCGTCCATACGGCGAAGCGACTCCTGGATCAGGGGCTCGACGGCGACTCCGCGCCATGATGTCCAAGACTTGCGGATCCGCTCCAGGACCTTGTCTCCCCGGCCGCGTTCGATGTCCGTCAGGCGGTTGGCGATGAAGGGAATCCAGAAGCGCAAGTGAGAGTCGATGACGCGGTAGCGCGACTCTCGTGAGGGGCGCGTCGACAAGGGCCGGTCCACAGCGATCATGCGCTTCTCGAGCAGAAGCTGAAGTGCGCGGTTCATCGTCGCGCGCGAAATACCCTGGGTGGCGGCCGCGATGTTGGAGTGTGTGCGCTGGCCTGACCCGATGGCGTTCAGGGTCTGGCGGGCATGCGCTTCCGGTGGAAATTCGGCGGCGAGGGCCCGCTCGCCGCCGACGACCAGAGCCGACAGCGGGTCGTGGAGTGCCTGCTCCAGATATGCCCAGAGTGGGGCGCCCTTGGGCCACTCTTCACAGATCATCGGCAACCCGCCTGACACCAGGTGTGCGTCGAACGCGGCCTCAGGGGGCAGATCAAGAGCCTGTCCGACGTCGTACGGTGTGAGGGGGCCCACTATGAAGTCGGCGGCCCGCTGGTAGAAGGGGCGGCCATAGGTGTTGATGGCCTCCATCATCGACAGATCCGAGCCGATGAGGAGAAGCAGGACCGGCAGTCTCGACAACTCCCTGTCGAAGAGCTTCTGAAGCACGCTCTCCAGCGTGGGATCCGCCTTGACAAGGTAGGGGAGCTCATCGATGACCACGATGCTGGGGGAGTGTTCGGGCAGGGCGCGTGCCAGGAGGGAAAGCGCGTCGTGCCACGATTCGGGGTGCTCGACATCGAAGACGGAAGCGGCGGGGAGGTTCGACGATGACGCCTCGTCCGTGAAGATGTGGAGTTCTTCACGGAGCGTCTGCCCCGTCGCCGTGTAGTACAGGTGAGGCACCTGTGCCTGCCGGATGAACTCCTCCGCCAGCCTGGATTTTCCGACCCGGCGGCGTCCTCTCATCAGGAGTGCGCGTCCGGGCCGATCGAAGTGACGGCGATTCGTCTTTTCGAGCGCACGCGTGAGGGCGGCCAGCTCTCGTCGCCTGCCGATGAAGGGTTCCACCGTTCCTCCAACTAGTCTCAACGATGAGACTAACGCAGCTATTGGTATCAAGGTGGGGATATTCTGGCCCTGAGCGGGTCGGTGGTCTCACGGATGAGACCACCGACGTTGGTGCATCCACCTGTGGATGGTTCACCAGTGGTTCAACCACGGGCGGGCCTTACCCGAGCGCCCCAGAACGGCTATGGCGTTGTGTCCGGCGGGTCGTTGTCCTGGGGGCGCGGTGTGACGGCGGCCCGGATGACCAGCGTCGCCACCCGTGCGATGAACGAAGGGGTGAGCACGGCGCCGGCCGCGCCCTGGCGGGCCGGACCGGACGACATCATCTGCGTGGCCCGGCCCGCGCCCAGGCAGGCCGCGGACGCGACGGCCACGGCCACCCACAGGCTGTAGCCCTGGGGAAGCAGCATGTCCACGAAGATCGGGTAGGTGACCAGCGCGCTCATGAACGCGATCGCCCAGGACGCGGTCCCGCCGGACGGCTGAACGGGTGGGGGGGCCTGTGGGCGGCGGCTCCTGCCGGAACGTGCGGGCGATGTCGCCATCGGTGTTCTCCTCTTGTCCGGGAACGTCGGTGTTCGGTTTGACTCCAGGTGGAAGGCGTCGAAGCGCGGCACGGAATGCGGCCGCTTTTCGGCGCCGGGACTATGAGGCGCTCGTGTTTCTCGTCTCCTGGGCAAACAGGAGAGCGGGAGCTCCTCGTAGTTGCGGCAAGCATGGCATGACGGCTCGCGCTCACGCTAGGTGACCGGGGCGTGAACGAGCCTTCTACATTTGTCTTAGTGCGCGCGGAAGAAAGACGAAGAGGTCTCCCGTTTGCCCGGGAGACCTCTTCTTCCAACGGTTTTCCGGCGCCCACCTGGAGTCAGCGGACAATCATCCGGAATCAGAGGAGGGGGCAGGGCCTGCTCGCGTCGAGGCGGGCCCGCCGTGCCCCTTCTCGGCCTTGCGTCCACAAGCTCGGGCCCAAGGTCATGGCTGCAATTGTACAGGTGATACGGCCGGATGTCCCCGCTTCCGGGGCCCGCTGCGGCGGTGAAATGACTCGATTGTGCGGTGTGTGGGACGGGTTTGCGTGTGAACTGAGAATAATTGGTGGATTCGGGTGGGATGAAGCGCTATGGGGAGGTATGAGGGGATTTTACGGCTGAGCGGTAGAGGGCCTTCCTCGTGTCATTATCCGTAGGGCGCGGCAGGAGAACCGGCGTTTCACATATACGGCCGGTGATGAGGTGCGCGTGACGTGCCGGGATTTATCGACGAGATATGTAGAGTGAACGCGCACGGAAATGCGATGCCATTCTCCGAGGTGTGTCACCAGGGCCTGCGGGTGGCCTGAGTAAAATTTACGGCGGGCCCGCGTCGGCGTGTTGCGGACCCGCTGGAATATCACCGTACGTTCCGCTTGAATAACGGAGAGTAACGATCCTCAGAGGTCGAGCAGGGCGGCGAGTTCCGTCTTCAGCAGGTCGAGCTCGCGGGCCGCTCCGGCGCGCGCCTCGGTCACCTCGCCCGCAACCGGCACGACCACCTCCAGGTAACACTTGAGCTTGGGCTCCGTGCCCGAGGGACGCACCACCACGCGGGCGTCCCCCGCCAGCGTGTAGCGCAGCCCGTCGGTCGGCGGCAGGCCGCCGACGCCCCTGGACAGGTCGTCCGCCCGCGACACCGCGCGCCCTCCGAGCGTCGTCGGCGGCGCGGCGCGCAGCCGCGCCATGGCGCCGTCGATCAGCGACAGGTCGGACACCCGGAAGGAGAGCTGCTCCGTGGCATGCAGCCCGTAGCGCCGGGCCTGGTCGTCGAGCAGGTCCAGCAGCGTACGCCCGGCGCGCTTGGCGGTCGCCGCGATGCCCGCCACCGCCAGCGCCGCCCCGATGCCGTCCTTGTCCCTGACCGGGAGGCCGGCGTCGGAGCCGACGCTGTAGCCGAGGGCCTCCTCGTAGCCGAAGACCAGCCCGGGACCCGCCTTGATGATCCATTTGAAGCCGGTCAGCGTCTCGCCGTAGCGCACGCCGCGCGCCCGCGCGATCCTGCCGAGCAGCGTCGAGGAGACGATGGTGGTGGCCACCATGCGGTCGCCGGTGGTGTGCGTGATGACGTGCTCGGCCAGCAGGCCCCCGACCTCGTCACCGGTCAGCATGCGGCAGCCGCCGCCGGGCAGCGGCACGCCCACCGCGCACCGGTCGGCGTCGGGGTCGTTGGCCAGGACCAGGTCCGCGCCCACCTTGGCGGCCAGGGCCACGGCCAGGTCCATCGCTCCCGGTTCCTCCGGGTTGGGGAAGGGCACCGTGGGGAAGTCGGGATCGGGGTCGCGTTGTTCCTCGACCACCAGCGGCGAGGCGAACCCGGCGGCCAGGAACGCGCCCGTCAGCGTGGCCGCGCCCACCCCGTGCAGCGGCGTGTAGGCCACCTTCAGGTCACGGGCCTCGCCCAGCGGCAGCGACTTCACCGCGGCGAGATAGTCGTCGATGATGCCTTCGCCCAGCTCCGTCAGGGTGCCGGGGCCGTCGATCAGCAGCTGGTCGACGCGGCCCACGGCATCGATGGCAGCCGAGATCTCACGGTCGATCGGCGGCACGATCTGGGAGCCGTCGGCCCAGTAGACCTTGTAGCCGTTGTCGCGCGGCGGATTGTGACTGGCGGTGACCGCCACGCCCGCGTCCGCGCCGAGGTGGCGTACGGCGAAGGCCAGCACGGGCGTGGGCAGGGTGGAGGGCAGGAGCGAGGCGTGCACCCCGGCGCCCGTCAGCACGGCGGCCGTGTCGCGGGCGAACACGTCGGACTTGTGCCGCGCGTCGTAGCCGATGACGACGTGCTTGCCGGGCCCGAGCACCGTGGCCAGGCCGGAGGCGGCGCGCATGACGGTGACGCGGTTCATCCGGTTGGGGCCGGCGCCGAGCTCGCCGCGCAGACCCGCCGTGCCGAATTCCAGCCGAGCGCCGAAGCGGTCCTCCAGCGCGGCCAGGTCGTCCTCCTCGATGAGGCGGGTGAGCTCGGCCCGGGTGTCGGGGTCGGGGTCCTGGGAGAGCCACTCGCGTGCCTCCCGCAGCACGCTCACAGGCGGTCCACCACCTTGGCCAGCAGCACGCCCATGCGGGCCGCCGTGGCCCTGCCGACCTCCAGGACCTCCTCATGGTCGAGCGGCTCGCCGGACAGGCCCGCGCCCGGGTTGGTGACCAGGGAGATGCCGAGCACCTCCAGCCCGGCCTCGCGGGCGGCGACGGCCTCCAGCACGGTCGACATGCCGACCAGGTCGCCGCCCAGCGTGCGGCACATGCGGATCTCCGCGGGCGTTTCGTACGTGGGCCCGCGGAAGGCGATGTAGACGCCCTCCGCCAGGGCCGGGTCGATCTCGCGGACCAGCTCGCGCAGGCGGCGGGAGTAGACCTCGGTGAGGTCGAGGAACGTGGTGCCGGTGATCGGGCTGGACCCGGTCAGGTTGATGTGGTCGCTGATCAGGACGGGGTCGCCGACGTTCTGCGTCTCGGGGCGCAGCCCGCCCGCCGCGTTGGTCAGCACGACAGTGCGGACCCCGGCAGCGGCGGCCGTCCGCACGCCGTGCGTCACCGCGTCGACCCCCAGCCCTTCGTAGAGGTGCGTACGCCCGAGGAACACGAGCGCGTGCCGCCCCGCGGAGGTGCGTACGGCGCGGATCCTGCCTCCGTGCCCCGCCACGGCGGGAGCGCGGAACCCCGGCAGGCCGGTGAACGGAACCTCGCTCACCGTCTCGCCGATCGCGTCGGCGGCGGGCACCCACCCCGAGCCCATGACGAGCGCCACGTCGAAGGTGTCGAGGCCGGTGGCGGCGCGCAGCGCCGCGGCGGCCTCGCCGGCCAGGGTGTACGGGTCGTCACTCACGTTTCAGTAGTTTAGGAGGAACCGGTCCAGAACCCGCACGCCGAAGTGCAGCGCGTCCACCGGCACCCGCTCGTCCACGCCGTGGAACATCGACGCGAAGTCCATGTCCGCCGGCAGCCGCAGCGGCACGAACCCGAAGCCGCGCACGCCCAGGTCGGCGAAGAAGGTCTTGTTGTCGGTGCCGCCCGACATGCAGTACGGGATCGCCCGCGCCGCCGGGTCCTCGGCCTTCAGCGCCGCGATCATCGACTCGACCAGCGCGCCGTCGAACGTCGTCTCCAGCGCGATGTCGTGGTGCACGAAGTCGCGCCGCACCTTCGGCCCGAGCAGCGAGTCGACGGTCTTGAAGAACTCGTCCTCGAAGCCCGGCAGGAACCGCCCGTCGACCACGGCCGTGGCCTGGCCGGGGATGACGTTCGACTTGTATCCGGCGTCGAGCTGGGTCGGGTTGGTGGTGTGGCGGAGCGTCGCGCCGACGAAACGCACCAGCGGCCCGATCCGGTCCAGGACCGGCTGCGGGTCGTTCTCGTCGAACGGGATGCCGTAGGCGTCGGCGACCTCGGTGAGGAAACGCCGGACCGTGGGCGTGTAGGTGAGCGGCCAGTCGTGCTCGCCGATCCTGGCCACCGCCCTGGCGACCTCGGTGACGGCGTTGTCGTCGTTGAGCATGGAGCCGTGGCCCGCGGTGCCGTCGGCGGTCAGCTTCATCCAGGCCAGCCCCTTCTGGGCGGTCTCGATGAGGTAGAGCCGCAGCGACGGGTCGATCTCCAGGGAGTAGCCGCCGACCTCGCTGATCGACTCGGTGACCCCTTCGAAGAGCTCGGCGTGGTTGGCGGTGAGGTATTTGGCGCCGTACACGCCGCCGGCCTCCTCGTCGGCCAGCCAGGCGAAGACGATGTCGCGGCGCGGCCTGCGGCCCTCGCGCTTCATCTGGCGCAGCACCGCCAGCATCATCGCGTCCATGTCCTTCATGTCGACCGCGCCGCGGCCCCAGATGTAACCGTCCCGCACCTCGCCCGCGAACGGGTCCACCGACCAGTCGGCGGCGTTGGCCGGCACCACGTCCAGGTGTCCGTGGACGAGCAGGGCGGGCAGGGACGGGTCGGTGCCCTCGACGCGGGTGACGACGTTGCCGCGGCCCGGCTCGCTCTCGACGTAGGTGGACTCGATCCCGACCTCGGCCAGCCTGGCCATGACGACCTCGGCCGCGGCGCGTTCGCCGGGCCCGCTGCCGTCCCCGTAGTTGCTGCTGTCGACGCGGATCAGCTCCACGCAGAGGTCGGCGACTTCCTTCTCGGCAGGTGTCATGGCGTTTTCTCCCAACGGTGATCCAGCGTGAGCAGTCCGGACTTGTGCAGGTGGCCGCGCTTGTGCGCGCGGGTGATGAGGGTGAGGTCGATGTCGGTGATCTCGTCGTGCCTGCCGACGACGCCGGTCAGGAAACGGTAGAGGTCGGCCTCGTGGGCCGCCACCACCTGCACGATGAGGGAATGGGTGCCTGTGGTGGCGGCGCAGTACCGTACGCTCTCGTGCGCGGCGAGCCGGCGGCCCACCTGGTCGAGCCCGTGGGGGCGTACCTTCAGCCAGAGCATGGCCTCGACCTCCAGGCCGAGCAGCGCGGGCTCGGCCTCGGCCCGCGGCCGCAGCAGCCGCCGCTCCAGCAGCGAGGTGACGCGCCGGCGGGCGGTGGGCACGGAGATGTCGAGCCGCTCGGCGACCGCGGTGAAGGCGATTCTGCCGTCGAGGGTGAGCAACTGGGCGATCTCCTCCTCCAGCGGCGACAGGCCGTCCTCGTCGGGCAGGCACTCGGGTGGCGGCGGGGGCCGGAGCTGGGCGACCTCCCGCTCGGTGAGGTAGGGGGCGTGCCACTCCGCGACGGTCGTGAAGGTGTGGAGGACGACCTGGGTCTGGGTCTGTACGACGCCGTCGATGTCGCTGATCTGGGCGGAGACGATGTGGTGCAGGTCTTCCCGCGACGGGGAGACCAGCTCGCTGCCGAGGTCGGCGGCGCCGGTCAGCGAGTAGACCGAGCGCGTGTCGGGCCGTTCGGCCAGGGCCCGCGCCACCTTGCCCGCGGTGCCGGGCCGCACCTGTACGTGGAGGTGGACGGGACGGCCGTGCCCGGTGCGCAGGTCGTCGTAGATGGCGGTGATCCGGACGATGCCCTCGGAGATGAGCCGCTGGAGGCGACGGGCGACCGTACGTTCGTGCTCGCCGACGGCCCTGCCGAGCTCGCCCCACGAGGCACGCGGGCTGACCTGCAGCGCGGCGACCAGACGCCGGTCGAGAACATCCACCTACAACCATCTCAATGTCGGGTATGTAAATAAATTCCCAGGTAATTGACTGTTTCGGTCGTCCCATGCACAGTAGGCCATCACCGCACTGTTCAGCAAAGGAGCCATCCGTGGCGACTTCCCCCAGCCAGCAGTCACCACTCGGCATCCCCAGAAGCCGCGTCCGCCAGCTGACGGCGGCCAGCATCGGCAACGTCGTCGAGTGGTACGACTGGTACGCCTACAGCTTCCTCGCGATCTACTTCTCCCGTCAGATCTTCCCCGAGAGCGCGGACAACAGTCTCGTCCCGCTGCTGAGCTCGTTCGCGGTGTTCGCCGTCGGCTTCTTCATGCGCCCGCTGGGCGGCCTGCTGGTCGGCGCGTTCGCCGACAGGTACGGGCGCAAGCTCGCGATGACGGGCACGATCGTGCTGATGGGCGTCGGCTCCCTGCTCGTGGGCCTGACCCCCACCTACGCGGCCGTCGGCGTGCTGGCGCCGATCATCCTCGTCGTGGCCCGTCTCATCCAGGGCCTGTCGGTGGGCGGGGAGTTCGCCGCCGCGACCACGTTCCTCGTGGAGTCGGCCCCGCCCCGCCGCCGCGGCCTGTTCTCCAGCTTCCAGTACGTCAGCACCACCATCGGTCAGCTGCTCGCCTCAGGACTCGCGGCGGTGCTGGCCACCACGCTGATCGAGGCCGACATGGACGCGTGGGGCTGGCGCATCCCGTTCTTCGTGGGCGCCGTGCTCAGCCTCGTGGGCCTGTGGATCCGCAGGGGCGCCGACGAGACCTCGGCCGTGGTGGAGGAGGTGCGCCAGGGCAAGGCCGAACGGCAGAAGATGTTCGAGTTCCTCAGGCTGCACCCGAGGTCGGCCGCCACCATCGTGGGCATCACGATCGCCGGCACCGTCGCCTATTACACCTGGACGACGTTCCTGCCGACGTACGCGCAGATCACCGTGGACTTCGACGAGGCGAACTCGCTGCAGATCGGTACGATCTCGCTGGTCTTCTTCATGATCCTGCAGCCGCTGCTCGGCATGTTGTCGGACCGGATCGGGCGCAGGCCGATGCTGATCACGTTCGGGCTGGGGTTCGTGCTGCTGCCCGTGCCGCTGCTGAGCCTGCTGACCGACTCGTACGGCAGCCTGCTGACCGTGCAGCTCATCGGCATGGTCTTCCTGGGCTGCTTCACCTCGATCTCGGCGGCGGTGAACTCGGAGCTCTTCCCCACCCGGGTGCGCGCGGCCGGCGCGGGCTTCCCCTACTCGCTGACCGTGGCGCTCTTCGGCGGCACCGCCCCGCTGATCGGCACCACGATGCAGGAGACGGGCAACCCGGGGCTCTTCCCGTGGTACATGTCGGGACTGGCGCTCATCTCGACGCTGGTCTACATCTTCGTGCTGCCGGAGACCAAGGACCAGCCGCTGCGCTAACCGCCGATCGAGGTGCAGGGGCGCTCCCGCAGCTCCTTGACGTAGTCGTCGGGGGCGCCCGCCCGCTCGGCCGCCTCGGCCAGGCTGCCGAGATAGCGCGCCGACGGCAGGCCCCCCTCGTAGCCGTCGAGCACGTAGAACCAGGCCACGACCTCGCCGTCGAGGGTCTGCACCCGCAGGCGCACCTTGTGGTAGCGCCCGCGGACCGCGCCCTCCCACTGGTCGAGGGAGGTCTCCTCCCACTCGGGCACGTCGTAGAGCACGACGAACACGTGCTCGTCGGGGTCTTCGACGATCGTGGCGACGGCGCCCTCCCAGGCGAGGTCCATCCCGCCGAACGTCAGGCGCCAGCCTGGCAGCCAGCCGACTCCCCAGATGGGGGAGTGGGGGGCACGCATGGCCATCTGCTCCGGGTCCATATTGGTGCCGTAGGCGGCATAGAGCCTGAGGTCATTGGACTTGCCCGAAGGATTCGAAAGCCACGCCACGATCCACCCCTCTCGCCGGGTGCTGCTTCGCCATCCAGCTACCGCGCCATACTGCCACGCCGGTCGCCGCAGTCGATCCATCCGGTTCAGGTGGCGTGGCCCGGTTGCCGCCCGCCCCACCGCGTACGGGACAATGGGGACGTGACAAGGATCGCGATCATCGGTGGCGGACCAGGCGGTTACGAGGCAGCACTCGTCGCCGCGCAGCTAGACGCGCAGGTCACCCTGGTCGAGGAGCACGGTCCCGGCGGCGCCTGCGTGCTGACCGACTGTGTGCCGTCCAAGACGCTGATCGCGACCTCGGTCCGCAAGCAGGCGCTGCTCGACGCCCCTTCGCTGGGGGTGTCGTTCACCGGCGGCCCCGACGGTGACGCGGGCGTGGTGGGCGTCGACCTGCCGCAGGTCAACCGGCGCGTCAAGGAGCTGGCGCAGGCGCAGTCCGCCGACATCGCCACGCGGGTGGAGGCCGAGGGCGTCGAGATCGTCAAGGCCCGCGGGCGGCTGGTCGACCCGCGGGTGGTGCGCGCGGGCGACCGTACGATCCAGGCCGACGTCGTGCTCGTGGCCACCGGCGCGACCCCGCGCGTGCTGCCGGGCGCCGAGCCCGACGGCGAGCGCATCCTCACCTGGCGTCAGCTCTACGACCTGAAGGAGCTGCCCGAGCACCTGATCGTGATCGGCTCCGGCGTGACGGGCGCGGAGTTCGCCGGCGCCTACCGCTCGCTGGGGGCGGAGGTCACGCTGGTCTCCAGCCGCGACCGGATGATGCCCAACGAGGACGCCGACGGCGCCGAGGTGCTGGAAGAGGTCTACCGCCGGCGCGGCATGAACGTCATGGGCCGCTCGCGCGCCGCCTCCGTCAAGCGTACCGACGACGGCGTGGTGGTGACGCTGGAGGACGGCCGCACGGCCGAGGGCTCGCACGCGCTGATGACCGTCGGCATGGTGCCCAACACCTCCGGCATCGGCCTGGAGGAGGCCGGGGTCCAGCTCGACGCGGGCGGCTTCGTCAAGGTCGACAAGGTCTCCCGCACGTCCGCGCCGGGCGTCTACGCGGCCGGCGACTGCACGGGCGTGCTCATGCTGGCCTCCGTCGCCGCGATGCAGGGCCGCATCGCGGTCTGGCACGCGCTCGGCGAGGCCGTGCAGCCGCTGCGGTTGTCCACCGTGGCCTCCAACATCTTCACCGACCCGGAGATCGCGGCGGTCGGGGTCGCGCAGCGGGCGATCGAGGCGGGCGAGGTCGAGGCCAACGTGGTCAAGCTGCCGCTCGCCACCAACGCGCGGGCCAAGATGCAGGGCTTCAACGACGGGTTCGTCAAGCTGTTCTGCCGCCCGCACACGGCGATCGTGCTGGGCGGGGTGGTGGTGGCGCCGGGCGCGTCCGAGCTGATCCTGGCGGTGTCGGTGGCGGTGCAGCAGCGGCTCACCGTCGACCAGCTGGCGCACACGTTCGCGGTCTACCCCTCGATGTCGGGCTCCATCACCGAGGCCGCCCGCCGCCTCATGCAGCCGGGCGTCGCCATCTAGTACTCCAGCCGTAGATCGCGATCTTGTTGCTGGAGCGCGGTGGAGAGGGGGCAGCGGTCAGTCGTCGACGAGATCGAGCTGGGCAGCACAGGCGTCCGCTAGTCAGGTCCTTCGAGACGGCGGGCATCTTTGATCTCGCTGATCCTGGCAGCCGTCATCGGGGTCCACTCCCTCCTCTCTCCAGCGGCACGGAGGGCTTCTCCGACCTCGCTGAGCTTCACGGAGGACAACACGCCCGCCCGCTCGATCAGGTCTTCCCGGGCCACGGTGGTCAGCCATGTGCACGGAGTAAGGCCTGGACGCGGGAACGCGAACCGCAGCACGCCTTCGAAGGGCAGTCCTTCCGGGGCTCCTACGGCCACTTCAACGCCCAGGCCGCTGATGTCGACGCCCGCTGGCGCAACGACCTGCATCGCCTGAAACCCGGATGACTCCTCGTCCGAGAGCAGCACGACCGGGCGTCGCTCATCGAAGTCGACCCACCAGACTTCACCGCGTTGCATGTGTCCTCCTGACACGAGACGGCGGGCGAACGCTGCGTGCCCCGTGCGGGACATGGAAGGGATGCGGCCCCGTCTTCGCACGTCGTGACCGAGGGGCGGTGAAGACGGGCGCGGCCATCGTTGATCATCGGTGTGTGAAGAATGAAGATCATGCGGTGGCCGCGAGTCACAGCATAGACCCTGCCCGCTGGCAGGAGGCGTTCGAGGTCCTGATGTCCCGCATAGCGGGCCGGTTGGCGCGGGTTGAACCCCGGCGTCGGGTACGGGACCTGGTGCTGGGGCTGCTGTCGGACCTGCCGCGCAAGAACTGCTGGAGCATCGCCGAGTGGGGCCGGGCAGGCCAGTCCGCATGGAATGCAGCACCTGCTCGGCAGGGCTAAGTGGGATGCCGACACCGTGCGCGATGACGTGCGCGAGTACGACGCTCAGGTCGCTGTCTGCCTCGTCTATGCAGGCGCCGCGGACACGCGGCGATCGACCGCGAGCTGTAGGTCCCGCGCTCGTGGACGGGCGACCCGGACCGCTGCCGGGCGGCGGGACTGGGCGAGGACACCGTCTTCGCGACCAAGCCGGAGCTGGCCGCCCGCGTGATCGGCCGGCTCCTTGACGCTGGGCACCGTGTGGGCTGGGTCGCGGGCGATGGGTCTACGGCGGTAACCCCAAGCTGCGGGCCGCGCTGGAAGAGCGCCAGGTCGGCTACGTGCTCGCCGTTGCTTGCTCGGCGGAAGTCACCACGGGCGCGGGGAAGTTCCGCGCGGATGCCCTGGCCGTGAAGGTGCCGAAGTGGGCCTGGCTGAAACTGTCGGCAGGGGCCGGCGGCAAGGGGCACCGCTTCTACGACTGGGCCGTCATCGACCTGGCCGAACCCCGCCTCGGCAGCCACCAACTCCTGATCCGCCGCAACCGCACCACCGGTGAACTGGCTTACTACCGTTGCTGGTCGCCGGCTGCGGTGCCCTTGGCCACGCTGGACTCCGGCAAAGACCCGTTGGTCCGGGCTTGGCGTTACCCGACGCCGAACTGCGGTATGGCTCGTTCGCGGGTGGGGTGCTCCCGTATGCGGGTGCACGCGCACCGGCACGCATCGACGCGATCACCGACGGGGAGGCACCATGCCCTACGTAGCCACACGCGACGGCACGCAGATCTTCTTCTACGACTGGGGCAGCGGCCCGCCGGTCGTCTTCAGCCACGGCTGGCCGCTCAACGCCGACGCCTGGCACGACCAGCTCAAACTGGTGGCCGACAACGGCTTCCGGGCGATCGCGCACGACCGGCGCGGGCACGGCCGCTCCAGCCAGACGTGGGACGGCTACGACTTCGACACCTTCGCCGACGACCTGAACGACCTCATCACCGCACTCGACCTCACCGGCGTCACGCTCGTGGCCCACTCGATGGGTGGCGGCGAGCTGGCCCGTTACGTCGGCCGGCACGGCACGTCCCGCCTGCGCAAGGCGGTGCTGCTGTCGGCGATCCCGCCGCTGATGCTCAAGACCGACGCCAACCCCGAAGGGACTCCGCAGGAGGTGTTCGACCAGCTCAAGGCCGGCATCCTCGCCGAGCGCTCGCAGTTCTGGCGTGACAGCGCGGAGACCTTCTTCGGCGCCAACCGGCCGGGCAACAAGGTGACGCAGGGCAACAAGGACGCCTTCTGGCTGATGGGCATGGCCGAGAACATCCAGGCGGGGGTGCTCTGCGTGGACGCCTTCTCCTCGACCGACTTCACCGAGGACCTCAGGCAGTTCGACATCCCGACGCTGGTCGTGCACGGAGACGACGACCAGATCGTGCCGATCGCGGCGTCCGGCGACAAGTCCTCACAACTCATCAAGAACTGCTCCTACAAGGTGTACGAGGGCGGCTCCCACGGCATTGCCCTCGTTCCGGGGCAGAAGGAGCGCTTCAACGCCGACCTGCTGGAGTTCCTACGCGCCTGACCGGCCCCGCGATTAGGGCGGCTCACGGCCGATCCGGCCCTATGCTGGCATCCTTCGAAAGGGCGTAGGACATCTACGGGTGCTGATCCGTTTCAGGATGGACTTGGGAGTCACCCGTCTCGACATGGATCCCGAGACTGGCGAGATCAGAATCTGGCACCGTCATGGCGGAGATCGAGAACCCTGCCCGACTCCCCGGGCTGGCCCGCCGAGAGCTTCGGTGGTGGATCGGTGATCACCCGTCCCTGACCGGCCTTCACCTCATCGCGACAGAATTGGTCACCAACGCGGTCGTCCACGGTGCCGGCCCCTGGGTCCGGATGAGCCTGCGGGCGGTCGATGAGGGGGAACGGGGTTACTGGCGGCTGGCCGTCGAAGACCCTGGCCTGTCGGCCTCCGTCCCCCATGCCGCGCATGCCGGGCCGCACGAGTCGCGAGGTCGGGGCCTGTGGATCGTGGACGACCTCACCCGTGGCTGCTGGGCCACCGATCGCACGCGGACCGGCGAACGGGTCGTGTGGGCGCTGCTGCCGCGGGAGGCCGGTCCTTGAAGGTGGATCGAGCTGGCAGGGCGTTGACGTTTGTTGGTATGGACAGCAAACTAATTCACGAGTTGGCGCAGCCGTTCGAAGGAGCCTCCATGCCCTATCGCCCCCCGCTGGTCGCGCACGAGTACTTCGTGGCGGACCCGCCCGAGCTGCCGGTCCGCGCGCGAGGCGAGGGCGGCCCGTCGGTGCTGACCGCCGCCGAGCTGGTCGCGGCCGACGGCGCCGAGGTGATGCTGAAGGCGGTCACCTCGGCGGAGGAGACCCTGGTCGTCCAGGTGGGCGTGGCGGGGGAGGGCGTCATCCGGGTGCGGTTGTCGGAGGACCCGACCGCCAGGCCGCGCTCGGAAAGGGCCATCTCCCTGGTGACGCCCGGCGGTTATCCGGAGGCCAGGGCCGAGGTGGCGCCGGGCGAGTCCATTGTGATCGACGCCGGCTCGCTGCGCGCCGAGATCAGCCTCGCGCCGTGGCACCTGCGATTCACCGACGCCTCCGGCGCCACGCTGACCGAGCAGGACCGCGGGCACATCGACATCAGCGGCAGGCTGCGTACGCTGCCGTTCGGCCGCTCCTCGGCGGGCGGCGCGCCCGTGGCCTACCACGAGAGCTTCGCCGCCGCCCCCGACGAGACGTTCACCGGGTTCGGCGAGTCGTTCACCCGGCTGGACAAACGCGGCCAGCGGCCCGTGATGTGGAACTTCGACGCCTTCGGCGCGGAGTCGCAGCGGGCGTACAAGAACGTGCCCCTCTATCTGTCGAGCAAGGGGTACGGCGTGCTCGTCGACAGCGGGGCGCCCGTGGAGTTCGACGTGTGCCAGTCGACCCACAGCGTCGTGCAGATCCTGGTGCCCGACGACGTGATGGACTACTACGTGATCGCCGGGCCGGCGCCGGCCGACGTACTGGACCGTTACGACCGGCTGACCTGCCGGCCGGCGCTGCCGCCGAAGTGGGCGTTCGGCACGTGGATCTCCTCCGGGTTCTGCGTGGACAGCCAGGAGCGGGTGCTGGCCAGGGCGCGCACGATCAGGGAGCGCGGCATCCCGTGCGACGTGCTGCATTTGGACACGTACTGGCAGGCCGACGGGCACTGGTCGGATCTGCGGTGGGATCCGGTGAACTTTCCCGATCCGGAGGGGATGCTGTCCGAGCTGGACGGGATGGGGTTCAAGGTCTGCCTGTGGATGAACCCGTACGTCTCCCATCTGAGTCCCGCCTTCGAGGAAGCCGCTGAAGCCGGATATTTCCTGAAGAATCGTGATGGTGAGGTCTACGTTGCCGACTGCTGGCATGGCTCCTTCCCGCCCTGCGGCATCGTCGACCTCACCGACCCGGCGGCGGTCGACTGGTTCACCGGCCTGCTGCGCGGGCTGCTGCGCCAGGGCGTCGCGGCGTTCAAGACCGACTTCGCCGAGGGCGTGCCGAGCGACGCGGTCGCCGCCAACGGGATGACCGGCACCGACCTGCACAACGTCTACACCCTGCTGTTCAACGACGCGGTCGCCGCCGTCACCCGCGAGGTCCGCGGCCACGACCTGGTGTGGGCGCGTTCGTCGTACCTCGGGGGGCAGCGCCACAGCGCCCAGTGGAGCGGCGACACCTACACCAGCTACGCCGCCATGGGCAGCACGATCAGGGGCGGGCTCGCGCACGGCCTGTCGGGAGTGCCGTTCTGGAGCCACGACGCCGGCGGCTTCACCGGCCGTCCCACCGACGACCTGTACGTGCGCTGGACCCAGTTCGGCGCGCTCTCCCCGCTGCTGCGCCTGCACGGTACCACCACCCGCGAACCCTGGGAGTTCCCCGAGGTCGAGGAGGCGGCGGTGGCGGCGCTGAGGCTGCGCTACCGGCTCATGCCCTACCTCTACTCGGCCGCCGTCGAGGCCGCGCGCACGGGTGCGCCGATGATGCGGGCGCTGTGCGTGGACCACCCCGGCGACCCGGTGGCCTGGCAGGCCGACCTGGAATATCTGCTCGGCCATGACATCCTGGTCGCCCCCATGACCGCGCCCGAAGGGGTCAGGCAGGTCTACCTGCCGCGCGGCACGTGGGTCGACTACTGGACGGGCGAGGTGCTGGAGGGCTCCCGCTACGTCCGGGCCGCCAAGCCGCTCGACCAGATCCCCCTGTACGCACGCCACGGAGCCCTCATCCCCGTCACCGAGCCGCGGGAGACCGTCGGCGTTCCGGCGGAGATCACCCTCGTCGCCTTCGGCGGCGGCGACGGGAGCACCGAGATCCACGACACCGACGGCGTGACGGTCGCCGTCGCCACCAGGGACGGCGACGAGCTGCGCGTCGCCGTCACCGGCCCGAAGCGCGTCACCGGGGTCGAGATCGTCCCGGTGCCCGGAGCCCCCGCGCGAACCGTCATCGTGTGAACCCCTGGAGAGATCATGGTCAAGTTGAGAGGCGCCTCGGCGCTGGCCGCCGTGGTGCTGGCTCTGTCGGCGTGCGGCTCGGGCTCCGACGCCCCGTCGCCCGCGGACAGCGGGCAGCCGCGCGTGCTGAGACTGTGGCACTACGAGTCGGCCGGCAGCGCCATGGGCAGGGCGTGGGCGGAAGCGATCAAGAAGTTCGAGGCGTCCCACCCGAACGTGACCGTCGAGTTCGAGGAGAAGAGCTTCGAGCAGATCCAGAAGACGGCGAGCATGGTGCTCAACTCCGACGAGGCGCCCGACCTCATGGAGTACAACAAGGGCAACGCCACCGCCGGCCTGCTGTCCAAGCAGGGCCTGCTCGCCGACCTGACGGAGGAGACCACCAAGCGTGGCTGGGACAAGCTGCTGACCGGCGGTCTGCAGACCACCGCGAGGTACGACGACCGCGGCGTGATGGGCTCCGGCCAGTGGTACGGCATCCCCAACTACGGCGAGTTCGTGATGGTCTACTACAACAAGGACCTCTTCGAGAAGCACAAGGTCGAGGTGCCCGAGACGTTCGAGCAGTTCACGGCCGCGCTCGACACGTTCGTCAAGGCCGGGGTGACGCCCATCGCGAACGCCGGCGCCGAATACCCGGCCCAGCAGATCCTCTACCAGCTCGCGCTCACCAAGGCGCAGAAGCCGTGGCTGGAGGCGTTCCAGTCCTACAAGGGCAAGGTCGACTTCCACGGCCCCGAGTTCACCTACGGCGCCGACACGTTCGCCGACTGGGTGAGGAAGGGGTACCTCGCCGAGAACTCCTCCGGGCTCAAGGCCGAGGACATGGGCGTGGCGTTCATCAACGGCGAGTTCCCCATCATGATCAGCGGTAGCTGGTGGTACGGCCGCCTCGTCACGGAGATCAAGGACTTCGCGTGGGGCCACTTCCTCTTCCCCGGCGCCACCATGTCGCCCGGTTCGAGCGGGAACCTCTGGGTGGTGCCCGAGCGGTCGGAGAACAAGGACCTGGCCTACGACTTCATCGACATCACGATGAGTAAGGAGATCCAGAACCTGCTCGGCAACTCAGGCGGCGTGCCCGTGGCCGCCGACCCGGCCGCGATCACCGACGAGAAGGGCAAGGAGCTCATCGAGAGCTTCAACAAGCTGACCGCCGCCGACGGCCTGGCCTTCTACCCGGACTGGCCCGCGCCCGGCTACTACGACGTGCTCGTGGCCGGCGTCCAGAACCTCATCAACGGCAGCAAGACCACCGCCGAGGTGCTGGACGAGATCGCCGGGCCGTACGAGGACAACCTCGCCGACCTCGGCTTCTAGATGAGGAAGCGTACGAGGGGGTACTGGCTCTACCTGGTCCCCAGCCTGCTGCTGTTCCTCGCCGTCATCGTCGTGCCGTTCCTGATGAACGTGGGCGTGAGCTTCACCCGCTGGTCGGGGGTGGGCACGCCGCGGTGGATCGGCCTCGACAACTACACCAGGCTGCTCGGCGACGAGCGGTTCTGGGGGTCGTTCCAGCACAACGTGGGGCTGATCGTGGCGATGGCCGTCGTGCCGACCGCGCTCGGCCTCGTGCTGGCTGCCGCGTTGTTCGACTACGTCGGCAGGCGGTTCGGCCCGCGGACGGCCTCGGCGATGCGGGCGGCGTACTACCTGCCGCAGGTGCTGCCGGTCGCCATCGCCGGCGTGGTGTGGGGCTGGATGTTGCACCCGTCGTACGGCGCGGTCAACCAGATCCTCGGGCTGGAGCTCGACTGGCTCGGCGATCCCGACCTGGCCCTGGCCACCGTCATGGCGGTCATGGTCTGGTTCCAGCTCGGCTATCCGGTGGTGATCTTCATGGCCGGGTTGCAGCGGACGGACCCGTCCTATCGCGAGGCGGCCGAGATCGACGGGGCCTCGTGGTGGCGTACGTTCTGGCACGTCACGATCCCGCAGATCCGGCCGGAGATCTTCGTGGTGCTGCTGACGTGCACGATCGCCGCGCTCAAGGTGTTCGGGCCGATCTTCGTGCTGACCCGCGGCGGCCCCGGCAACGCCACCATGGTCCCGTCGTACTTCTCCTACCTGAACTTCTTCCAGAAGAGCAACGTCGGGTACGGCTCCGCGATCGCCACGGTGCTGGCCCTCGTCATCGTCGTGGTGACGTTCCTGTTCCTGCGCGTGCAGGAGCGTGAGCCATGAAAGGGCCGGGGCGCTGGGCGGTGGTGCTCGCGCTGGCCGTGCTGGCGGTGGTGATGCTCTTCCCGTTCGCGATCGTGGCGATCAACGCGGTCAAGTCGCCGGCGGAGTACAGCTCCCAGGGGCCGCTGAGCCTGCCCGACGGGCTCTACTGGCAGGGCATCGTGGACTTCTGGAACCGGGTGGAGTTCGGCACGAAGCTCTGGAACAGCTTCGTCATCAGCGCGTCGGTGTCGGTGCTGGCCGTGGTGTTGTCGGTGCTCAACGCGTACGCGCTGGGCATCGGCAGGGTGAAGGGCCGGCTGTCGATCCTCGTGGTGTTCCTGGTGGCCAACACGCTGCCGCAGGAGTCGCTGGCCTACCCGCTCTACTACCTGGCCAAGGCGGCAGGCCTGTACGACACCCGGCTGTCGGTGATCATCGTCATGACGGCGATCCAGGCGGCGTTCGGCACGTACCTGCTGAGCGCGGTGCTGGGCCGGTTCCCGAAGGAGATCCTGGAGGCGGCGGCGATCGACGGCGCGGGCCGGCTGCGGTCGCTGGTGCGGATCGTGGTGCCGATCAGCCGGCCCACGCTCAGCGTGCTGCTGATCTTCTTCTTCATCTGGACCTGGAACGAGTTCTTCCTGCCGCTGATCCTGCTGGTATCGAACGACACCCAGACGGTGCCGGTCGCGTTGGGGGTTCTGCAGGGCGAGAGGTACATGGACGCCACCATGTCCAGCGCCTCGGCCCTGCTCGGCGTCGTCCCGGCGATCGCCTTCTTCCTGATCTTCCAGCGCACGCTGACCCGGGGGGTGACGGTCGGCGCCGTCAAATAATTGGATAGCGTTGTTATCCATTCTATGAGATAGTGGTGCTATCCAAAAGGAGGGTGCGTATGACTGTGATCGTGTTGCTGGTCGCCACGCTGGTGTTCCGGCTGCTCGGGATGCTGAAGGTGCGACGGTTCGCCACGTGGCGGGTCAGTGCCGCCCACGGGCTGGCCGCCATGCTCGTCATGACCGCCAGTGCCCATTTCGTGCCGGCGGGGGTGACCGTCATGCCCAACCATGCCGACATGGTTGCCATGGTGCCGCCGTTCGTGCCGTTCCCCGCGCTGATGGTGTACCTGACCGGCGTGCTGGAGCTGGCCGGGGCGGCCGGGCTCGTCCTCGCCCGCACCCGCGGCGCCGCGGGCACCTGCCTGGCGCTGCTGTTCGTGGCGATGCTGCCGGCGAACATCCACGCCGCGCTGGCCGACGTGCCGTTCGCGGGCGGTGAGGCCTCGCCGCTGTGGCAGCGGATCCCCGAGCAGGTGCTCTACATCGGGATCGCGCTCTGGGCCGCGGAACGTCCGGCGGCTCTGTGGGCGCGATTTAATTCGTCGTCCATCCAAACTATTGACCGTGAGCGCGAGCGTGTGTGAGCCTTCTGATGAGCTCATGCGCGAAGGCGCGGCGACGGTCAGGGTCCTGCACTCTGCTCGTGCATGGCGGGTCATCTGACGCCTTTGGGGCGCCCTGCCGGCGTGCCCTGGAAAGGAAGAGCCGCGCATGCGAAGACGACTGCTCATCCTGCTCGCGACCGCCACCCTGCTGCTCGTGGCGGCGGTCGTGCGGATGTCACCGGTGTCGGCCGTCGCCTCCGATCCGTACACGTACAAGAACGTGAGGATCGACGGTGGCGGGTTCGTCCCCGGCATCATCTTCAACCCGTCGGAGCGCGACCTCATCT
The DNA here is from genome assembly GCF_009908215.1 of Nonomuraea sp. K271. Lineage (NCBI taxonomy): Bacteria > Bacillati > Actinomycetota > Actinomycetes > Streptosporangiales > Streptosporangiaceae > Nonomuraea > Nonomuraea sp. K271. Next base: position 86,021 of record NZ_JAAAHR010000012.1, read on the forward strand.
ACGCCCGCACCGACATCGGCGGGGCCTACCGCTGGAATCCGTCCACCCGCTCGTGGAAGCCCCTGCTCGACTGGGTGGGCTGGGACAAGTGGGGCTACAACGGCGTGATCAGCCTGGCCACCGACCCCGTCGACACCGACCGCGTGTACGCCGCCGTCGGCATGTACACCAACAGCTGGGACCCGAACAACGGCGCCATCCTGCGCTCGACCGACAAAGGCGACAACTGGCAGGTCACGGAGCTGCCGTTCAAGCTCGGCGGCAACATGCCCGGCCGCGGCATGGGCGAGGCGCTGGCCGTCGACCCCAACGACAACAGCGTGCTGTACTTCGGCGCCCCCAACGGCAACGGGTTGTGGCGCAGCACGAACCACGGCGCGACCTGGTCGGAGGTGACGAGCTTCCCCAACCCCGGCAACTACGCCCAGGACCCGAACGACCCCAACGGCTACCTCAGCCACGAGCCCGGCGTGCTCTGGGTCACCTACGACCCGCGCTCGTCCGCCGCGGGCAGCGCCACCAGGACCATCTACGTGGGCGTCGCCGACAAGGACAACAGCGTCTACCGCACCACGGACGCCGGCGCCACCTGGCAGCGCGTGGCCGGCCAGCCCACCGGCTACCTGCCGCACAAAGGCGTGCTCGACCCGGAGAACGGCTACCTGTACATCGCCACCAGCGACACCGGCGGGCCGTACGACGGGGCCAAGGGCGACGTGTGGCGCTACGCCACCGCGACCGGCGCGTGGACGCAGATCAGCCCCATCCCGTCCTCCAGCGAGGACGACTACTTCGGCTACAGCGGCCTGACCATCGACCGGCAGAATCCGTCCACGATCATGGTGGCCACGCAGATCTCCTGGTGGCCGGACGTGATCTTCTTCCGCTCCACGGACTCCGGCGCCACGTGGACCCGCGTGTGGGACTGGACGTCGTACCCGAACCGCAGCTTCCGCTACACGATGGACATCTCGGAGAACCCGTGGCTGACGTTCGGCGGCAACCCGCAGCCGCCCGAGACCGCGCCGAAGCTCGGCTGGATGACCGAGTCGCTGGAGATCGACCCGTTCGACTCCGACAGGATGATGTACGGCACCGGCGCCACCGTCTACGGCTCCGAGAACCTCACCCGGTGGGACACCGGCGGGCAGTTCACGATCAAGCCCATGGCCAGGGGCTTGGAGGAGACCGCCGTGCTCGACCTGATCAGCCCGCCGAGCGGCGCCACCCTGGTCAGCGGCCTCGGTGACATCGCCGGTTTCCGCCACACCGACCTCGACGCCGTGCCGCCGACGATGTTCACCTCCCCGACGTTCACCTCCACCACCAGCCTCGACTACGCCGAGCAGAACCCGTCGGTCATGGTACGGGCCGGAAACTTCACCGACGCCGACCGGCCGGACGACAGCCACGTCGCCTTCTCCACGGACGGCGGCGCCACCTGGTTCCAGGGCAGCGAGCCGGGCGGCGTCGACGAGGGCGGCACGGTCGCGGCGGCCGCAGACGGCTCCCGCTTCGTCTGGGCCCCCAAGGGCGTGGCGCCGGTCTACTCGGCCGGCTACGGCAACACCTGGCAGCCCGCCTCAGGCCTGCCCACGGACGCCGTCGTCGAGTCCGACCGGGCCGACCCGATGACGTTCTACGGCCTGAGCGGCGGCCGCCTCCACCGCAGCACCGACGGCGGTGCCACGTTCGCCGCCACCGCCGCGACCGGCCTGCCGACCAGCGGCAAGTTCAAGGCTGTGCCCGGCCGCGAGGGCGATCTGTGGCTGGCCGGCGACGGCGGCCTGTGGCACTCCACGGACGGCGGAACGTCCTTCTCCGCCGTGCCCGGCATCACCGCGTCGGTGAACATCGGCTTCGGCAAGGCCGCCCCCGGCGGGACGTACATGGCGGTCTTCGCCGTGGCCACCATCGACGGCGTCACCGGGCTGTACCGCTCGGACGACGCCGGGGCGAGCTGGGTCAGGATCAACGACGACGAACACCAGTGGGGCAACATGGGCGAGGCCCTCACCGGCGACCCGCGCGTCCACGGCCGCGTCTACCTCGGCACCAACGGCCGCGGCATCATCTACGGCGACCGCACGGGCCCGCCCGTCACCGTCACGCCCACCGTCACGCCTACGGTGACGCCGACCGTCACGCCCACGGTGGGCGGGGGCTGCACGGCCACGTACAAGGCGGGCAACCAGTGGCCGGGCGGATTCCAGGCGGAGGTGACGGTCAGGAACACCGGCGCAGCCGCGATCAACGGCTGGACGGTCACCTGGACATGGGCGGGTGACGAGAAGATCACCCAGCTGTGGAGCGGCACCGTGACCCAGACGGGCGCCGGCGTGAGCGTCGGGAACGCCGGCTACAACGGCGACCTGTCACCGAACGGGACCGCGTCGTTCGGCTTCAACGGCAGTTCCGGCGCCACCCACATCCCACCCCCCACCCTCACCTGTACGCCCTCCTGACCCTCGATGACCCGCGGGACGGCGCTGTGGTGACCGTCGACTACTCGGGCTATCACCGGAAGAACGGCCGGTACGGCAAGCGCTCGGCCATCTCCTCCGCCACGGTGATGAACGGCGCCGTGACGGTGGCGAAAGAACTGACGGCCGTGCTCGCGAAGAAGCCCGCCGGGACGAGGACGGTCGAGCGGCTCACCGTGACATCCGCGGGCAAGGACGTGTGCAAGGTGGTGGCGCAGCAGACCGTCGACCATGTCACGCCCAAGGCCACTGTGACCGCGAGGAACAGGAACACCACCGACCCCTCAACGGCAGGGCCGACCGGCCAGGCGACGCTCCTCACCGGCCGCCGGATCGTCGAGGTCGCCTACCGCGGCGCCATGGCCCCGAACAGGCCCGGCGCCGGCATCGCCACCACGCCGCCGGACGCGAATGTGGTGTCCGCGGCCGCCGAGGCGAGCAGGCGGTAGGCCGGCGCGAACAACCGCGGCCGCTGCCGCCCAGTGCTCCAGCCGCTCGCCGCCGAGGACGGCGGTGATCTCGGCGGGGGTCCTTACCGCAGGCGATTGACCTCAACCTTGATCGAGGTTGCAGAGTAGGTCGTGAGAGATGAGGAGAGCGGCATGGCCGACGACAAAGTGATCATGTACGAGGATACCGGTGCCGACCCGGGGACCGATGTGCTGGTCATCGAGAACGCGAGCGGACGCACCCGCGTACGCGCGGTGGGAGAGCCCGCCCAGATGCTGGAACTGGTGACCGGCCTGGTGGCCGAGGGGGTGGACCAGATCGAGCTCTGCGGCGGGTTCGGCGCCCTCCCGCACGCCGACGCCGTCAGGGCCATCGGCGGCAGGGTGCCCGTGGGCGCGATCTACTACGGTTTCGAGTCGCTGACCGCCATCGCGTCCTTCAAGGCGCGCTACGAAGCCGGCGACGCGTTGTCGGAGGCGTTCATCATCGTGCACGAGGGCGCGGACCCGGAAACCGACCGGGTCGTGTTCGACAAGGACAGAGGCGGCAGCACCACCGTGGTCGGGGTGCCGGACACGGCGGCGGCCGCCGAACTGGCCGGGAAGATGGCGGCCGGGCTGCAGCTCATCGAGCTCTACGGCACACCGGGGCCGGACGCCGCCGAACCGGTCATCCGCGCCGTGGAGGCCGCCGCCGTCCCCGTCGGCGTCATCGCCCACCGGCGCTGACGGGAGGCGGGCTCACGTGCTGGACCGTACGGCGAGCTGCGGGGTGAGCAGGGTGGACTCGGGCACCGCCCGGCCCTCCAGTTTGTCCATGACCAGGCGGACGGCCTCCCTGCCCACCTCCTCAGCGGGGATCAGCACCGACGTCAGCGGCGGGCTCGCGCGCTCGGCCACGTCGTCGGGGCAGATCGCCACCACGGCCACGTCGTGCGGCACCCGCCGGTCCAACTGGCGCAGCGCCGCGAGCACGTGCCCGACGGCGGCCTCGTTGTGCACGACCAGCCCCGACAGGCCGGGCTGGTCGAGGAGCAGGTCGCGTACGGTCTCGTACACCTCGTCGAACGTCTCCTCGCACGCCAGCGCCACCCCCTTGATCCCGTGGGCGTCCACCGCCTCCACGAATCCCTCACGGGTGCGCCTGGCGAAGCCGGTGCCCCGCTCGTAGACCACGGACGGCGCTCCCAGCAGGGCGATCTCGTCGTGACCGCGCTCGGCCAGGTGCTCGACGCAGCGCGCGCCGGCCGCGGCGAAGTCGAGGTCCACGCACGTCAGGCCGGCCGGCTCGGCGGGGAAGCCGATGAGCACACTCGGCTCGGCCAGCTCGCGCAGCAGCGGCACCCGGCGGTCGTCCAGCTCGACGTCCATGAGGACGAGCGCGTCCACCAGCGCGCTGGCCGCCACCCGCCGGATGCCGGCGGTGCCCTCGTCGGCCGTCAGCAGCAGCACGTCGTGGTCGAAACGGCGGGCGGCGGTGACGACCGCGCTGGCGAAGCGCATGAGGACGGGCACGTGCATGCCGGCCCGCAGCGGCAGCACCAGTGCGATCACGTTGGAGCGCCGGCTGGCCAGGGCGCGGGCCCCGGCGTTCGGGTGGTAGCCGAGGGCGTTGATGCTGTCGAGCACCCGCCGCCTGGTGTCGGCCGAGATCGTCCGCTTGCCGCTGAGCACGTAGGAGACCGTGCTGACGGCCACGCCCGCGTGCTTGGCGACCTCGGAGATCGTGACCGCGCGCCCGCTCAAGCCCCGGCTCCGAAGTCGAGCAGGGACAGCCTCACACCGTCGTTCTCGAACACGACATAAAGATCGTGCACACCGTCCGCGTCCGCAAGGGGAGCCGTGACCGAGTGGTAGGTGTGGCGGCCTGTCCGCGGCACGGGAAGCGTGGCCAGGGCGGGGCCGTAGAGCGGGTCGCCGCGGCGGATGGTGATCATCCCGCCCTCCGCGCTGCCGGCCGTCGCCACGCACGACACCCTGCCGGTCACATCGACCTGCCGGAACAGGATCCAGGCACCCTCCGCGTCGGACCTTACGGCGTCGCCGTCCTCCTTCGTCTCGTCCACGAACGTGATCGCGTCGTACTCGTCGTGGCAGGCCGCGCGCAGCGGCCCCGACTGGGGCGGGACGGTCTCGCCCTCGACCTCGAAGGCGGCGCTCAGGCGAAGGTCGGTGGCGCTGCGGCCGACCATGAGCCGGTGCGGCGCACGCTCCACGACGAACCTGCTCCTCGTCACGTCCCAGAAGGCCAGTTCGGAGACGGGCAGCGCCAGGGTGACGGTACGGCTCTCGCCGGGCGCGAGGCGTACCTTCTCGAAGCCGCGCAGGCGGCGCAGCGGCTGCTTGACGCGCGAGCGCCGCTGGTGGGTGTAGAACTGCACGACCTCGACGCCGGGCCGCGTGCCGGTGTTGGTGACCGTGACCTCGGCGCGCAGCACGTCGCCGTCGAGGCGCACGCGCAGGCCGGCGTAGCCGAACGTGGTGTAGCTGAGGCCGTGGCCGAACGGGTGCAGCGGCACGCCCCGGAAGTACTGGTAGGTGGCGTCGGAGGCGATGATGTCGTAGTCGAACAGGTCGGGCAGCTCCTGCTCCGAGCGGTACCACGTCTGGGTGAGGCGGCCCTCCGGATCGGCGTCGCCGAGGAGCACCTCGGCCAGGGCGTGGCCGTACTCCTGGCCGCCGTGGGCCGACCAGATCACGGCGGGTACCTCACTGTCGGTCCAGGTGAGCGGGTAACCGCTGGTGACGACCATGACGGTACGTGGGTTGGCCGCGCGTACGGCCCGCACCACGGCGTCCTGGGCTGGGGCGAGCGCCAGGGTCATGCGGTCCTCGGTCTCCCTGCCGTTCACCAGGGGGTGGTCGCCGACCACGACGACGGCGACGTCCGCGCCGGCGGCGAGCCTCGCGGCCTGCTCCGCGCCGCTCCTGACGACGTCCATGGCCAGCCAGACCGCCTGGTCGGCGTCGTCGACCAGGCGCAGCACGCCCTCGGGGCCAGCGCCGACGTAGCAGCCGGTCGAGATGTGGCGCAGGGCGAGGGTGCCGCGCGGGCGCTCCTCCATGCGGAACGTCTGGCGCACCTCCCACCCGTTCGGCCCCGGCTGGTCGTTGACCAGCGTCCGGCCGTCCACCGACACGAACCGTCCGGTCGCCACGGCCCGCAGCGCGTAGGCGCCGCCGCCCCAGTCGAACAGGTCGAACCCGCCCGCCGCCGGCTCCGGCGCCGCACCGCCCACGCTGAGCGGGCCGCCGGCGGGGTCGGGGGTGACGGGTCCGGCCTCGGCGGTCAGCGTCACCCGGTCCACGGCCTCGCAGAACACCGTCCGGCAGCGTTCGGCCAGCCCGGCCCGCGCGGTGACGGCGTAGGGGAGGGTGCCGCTGTACCAGTCCTCCATGAGCGTGTCGCCGAGCTGCCCGATCACCGCGACCGTGCCGGTCCCGTCGAGCGGGAGCAGGCCGTCGTTCCTCAGCAGTACGAACGAGCGCCGTGCCGCCTCCCTGGCCAGCGCCTGGTGTTCGGGGCAGTTGACCACGTTGTCGGTGATGCCGTCGTAGGGCGTGGCGGGGTCGAACTCGCCGAGCCGGAACCGGATCGACAGCGCGTGACGTACGGCGGTGTCGACGTCCGCCTCGGTGAGCAGGCCGAGCCGCAGCGCCTCGCGCAGGTGCCCGAGCGTGGCCTCCGCGCGGTCGTCGTCCTGGGTGAAGCTGTCGATCCCGGCCTTGACCGCGTGCGCGTACGCCTCGGGCAGCGTGTCGTGGTAGCCCTGCAGCGTGGTGAGGTTGCCGGGCGCGTACGCGTCGCTGACCACCAGCAGGTCGCCGGGCGCCCAGGCCCGCAGCGCCTGCCCGATCAGCGGGCTGAGATGCGCGGGCCGGCCGTTGACCAGGTTGTACGACGGCATGACGGCCACCGCGGCGCCCTGCTCGATGGCGGGCCTGAAGGCGGGCAGCTCGTACTCGTGCAGCACCCGGGGCGGCAGGCTGCTGGAGGTCGTGCAGCGGTCGGTCTCGTTGTTGTAGGCGAGGAAGTGTTTGAGCGTGGGGGCGGTCTTCAGTGTGTCGGGAGCGCTCCCACGCAGCCCGAGCGCGAACGCCGTGGCAGTGACGCCGGTGAGCCACGGGTCCTCTGAGTAGCCCTCCTCGTTCCGCCCCCACCGGGGGTCGCGCAGCGGGTTGACCACGGGGGCCCACACGTTGAGCCCGGCGCCGGCCGGGTCCTTGTGGTGGAAGGCCAGCACCTCGTCGCCGACGGCCTCGCCCACCCGGCGCACGAGGCCGGGGTCCCACGTCGAGGCCAGCCCGACGGCCTGGGGGAACACGGTGGCGGGGCCGAGCCAGGCCAGGCCGTGCAGCGCCTCGGTGCCGGTGCGGAAAGCGCCGACGCCCAGCCGTTCGACCGGGGCCTGGTACTGGTGGAGCAGGCCCGTCTTCTCCTCAAGGGTGAGCCTGCGCATCAGGTCGTCGATCCGGGCGGAGAGCGGGAGCGCTGGGTCGCGGAAGGGTTCTTGCATGGTCATCCCTCAGAGAGTGTCGAAGCGCTTCGACGACCGGCCTGGCGAAGTTACGCGGACATTTCGGTGGGTTGACTGAAGGGTGCACGTCCCGGTGACCAAGGTCAAGGGATTCGCGACAATCCTCCCGGCAATCTTCCCGAATCGATCGAGTCGAGCACCCGCGCCGCACCCCCGAGCGCCGCCGCGTCGTGCCCCAGCGTCGAGGCCACGACCTGGCATCCGCCGGCCTCGAAGGCGATGACCCGCTCGCCCATCTCGTCGTGCACCGCCGGGAGCAGCCAGGGCGCCAGCGGAACGTAGTAGCCTCCCAGGACCACCACCTCGGGGTTGAGGAGGTTCGCCAGGATGGACACGCCCTTGCCCAGGCTCCTGCCCACCGCGTCGAGCGTGGCCAGGGTGCCGGCGTCGCCGGCGCGGGCCAGCCGCACCGCCTCCTCGATCTCCATCTGCACCTCGGCGGGAGACACCTCCCTGCGCAGCACGGCGCCGATGCCCGCCATGACCTCCAGGCAGCCGCGCCGCCCGCAGTGGCACGCCGGCCCGTCGGGATCGAGTTGCACGTGGCCGATCTCGCCGCTGTAGCCGAGGCGGCCCCTGCGCAGCCGCCCGTCGAGGATGATGCCCGCCCCCACGCCGATCTCGCCGGTGAGACAGATCAGGTCGGAGGCTCCGGCGTGCGCGCCGAAGCGCTGCTCGGCCAGCGCGGCGAGGTTGGCGTCGTTGTCGACCTGGATGGGGAAGCCGGGGTCGCGCAGCGCCTTGGCCAGGTCGCCGCCGATGTCGGCGTCACGCCAGCCCAGGTTGGGGGCGATGCGCGCGGTGCCCTGCACGTCGACCAGGCCGGGCACGGCCACGGCCAGGCCCAGCACCTGGCGCTCCTCCTTGGCCATGCGGCCGAGCACGCGCCTGATGATCGCGCCGACATTGGCCATGCCCTGGTTGACGGACTCGCCCCCGGAGAACGCGCGCCGCCACGTCAGCAGCCGCTCGCCCGCCAGGCCGGTGGCCACCGCCGACACGTGGTCGACGTTGATCTCGACGCCGATGGCGGCATACGGCGAGCCGTCGAGCACGAGCATCGTGGCCGGTCGCCCGACGCGGTTCTCCGTCAGGCCCGTCTCGCGCACCAGCCTCCGGTCGATGAGGTCGGCGATCAGGCTCGACACCGTCGCCTTGTTCAGCCCGGTGGACGCGGCGATGTCGGCCCGCGAGCAGGGCGCGTGCTCGCGCACGAAGCGCAGCACGACCGCGAGGTTGGTGGCGCGCACGTCGGCGAAGTCGGCCGGCTGCGGGCCGGTCGTAGAAGTGATCAATATGAGCCCCGTTCCCAGATGACCCCAGCATGCCGCATCGCAGGCTCCCTTCCCTAACGAGGAACGTGCTCGTGGAGGCCCCTCCGCGTAGCAGGTTTCCCATCAGTACCAACCTGTGACCGTCCCGATCCTTGTGGCCTGTGCCGACAGTCTACTAATTTGTTTGGCTGAAATACCAACTAATTAGAAGGCCATCCCTCACTCGGAGAAGGGAGCGAGCCATGCCAACCACCACGACTCGCCGCGGGTTCCTCGGCCTGGTCGGAGCGAGTGTTCTGGTAGCGGGCTGCGCCGAGAAGAAAGCGACCTCCAAGGGCACGGCCGTGGCGGCCGACAAGCTCAAGGGCCTGGTGCCGACCCGCGTGCCGTTCGAGATCCCGGGGCTCAAACCCGACCTGCCCGGCAGCGAGTTCGTCGCGCCCGGCTTCCTGACCCGCCCCGCCACCATGGTCCAGGCCGTCACCACGAAGCCGCTGACCAGCGGCAAAGAGGTGACCGCCATGACGCCGCTGTGGGGCACGGTGCCGCCCGGCCTGGGCGACAACTCCTATTACGACGCCGTCAACGAACGCCTCGGCGGGACCGTGCGTTTCAACATCTCCGACGGCAACACCTACGGGCAGAAGGTCAGCACCCTGCTGGCCAGCGGCGACGTACCCGAGATGATCCAGATCCCGGGCTGGGAGATCATCACGATCGCGCGGTTCACCGAGGCGGCCAACAAACTGTTCGCCGACCTGTCGCCCTACCTGGCCGGCGACAAGGCCAAGGAGTTCCCCCTGCTGGCCAACTACGACACCGCGGCCTGGCAGTACGGCGTCTTCGGCGGCGTCCTGCAGGGCATCCCCTGGCAGAACGAGCCGTTCCCGTTCGCCACCTTCGTACGCCAGGACATCCTGGAGAAGCTGGGCCTGGAGCAGCCCAAGAGCGGCGACGACCTGGTCACCCTCGGCAAGGCCATCACCGACGCCAGGAAGAAGCGCTGGGCCTTCGGCGGCGGCATGGAACAGGAGCTGCAGCGGGCCTTCGGAGCGCCGCGCGAGTGGCGCAAGAAGAGCGACGGCACGCTGGAGTACAAGTACGAGACCGCCGAGTTCGCCGCGTCGGTCGAGTTCATGGTCAAGCTCTTCGAGGCCGGCCAGGTGCACCCCGACGTCGTCGCCAACAAGGACGCCGACAACAAGGGCATCTTCGGCAGCGGGCAGATCGTCATCTACCGCGACGGGCTGGGCGCCTGGCACGAGAACCTCGGCCGGTTCCTGCCCGACAACTCCGCCTTCGACATGCAGGCCGTCGCCCCCTACCCGGCCAAGCCGGGCGGCAGGAACATCATGTGGCGCAACGAGCCGGCCGGCATGTTCTGCTTCATCAGGAAGGGCCTCGGCGACGCCCGCACCCGCGAGCTGCTCGCGCTGGCCAACTGGTGTTCCGGGCCCTTCGGCACGCAGGAGTACGAGCTGGTCAACAACGGCGTCGAGGGCAAGCACTACGACGTCGAGGACGGCAAGGTCAAGCAGACCGCGCTAGGGCGCAAGGAGATCGCGCCCACGTACATGTTCCTGTCCGGCCGGCCGCCGGCCAACTCCATGAGCCAGTACGACGGCCTCGTCCAGGCCCAGCACGACTGGCAGACCAAGGCCGCCGCGATCCTGGAGAACGACCCGTTCGTGGGCATCCGCGTGGAGACCCCCTCCAAGATGGCGGCCCTGGCGACGCCCACCGAGGACAAGATGAACGAGGTGTTCCGCGGCAAGCGGCCGCTCTCCGAATGGCCCAAGATCGTCAAGGAGTGGCAGGACCAGGGTGGCGACGAGGCGCGCGAGTTCTACATGAAGGTCGCCCGCGAGAACGGCAGGCTTTGAAGTCCATGGGCGCGAAGGACCTCCCATGGGAGCGATGACGGCCAAGCGGCCCGTCCGGCGCGGCACCCGTACACCCGGGCACGCCGCACCACCGAACAGGCTCTCCTGGCGGGCCAAGGCGCGCAGGGACTGGCCGCTGCTGGTGATGAACCTGCCGATGTTGCTGGTCGTCCTGGCCTTCTGGTGGATCCCCGCGCTGGGCAACGTCATCGCGTTCCAGGACTACAACCCCTACACCGGCGGCATCGCCGGCAGCCCGGTCATCGGGTTCACCAACTTCGCGCTGCTCTTCCAGGACCCGCAGTTCCTGCGCGCGATGCTGAACACCCTGTCGATCACCGCCTTCCAGCTCGTCTTCTACTTCCCGGTGCCGATCATGCTGGCGCTGCTGCTCAACAGCATCGTCTCGGTCCGGCTGAGGGCGTTCGTGCAGGGCGTGGTCTACATGCCGTACTTCTTCTCCTGGGTGCTGGTCGTCGCCATCTTCCAGCAGATGTTCGGCGGCGCCGGGCTGCTGGCGCAGATCCTGCGGGACAACGGGCGCGAGGCCGTCGACTGGATGACCAACTCCGACACGTTCATCCTGCTCATCACGTCACAGACCATCTGGAAGGACGCCGGCTGGGGCGCGATCATCTTCCTGGCCGCGCTCAGCACCATCGACCCGAACCTGTACGAGGCCGCGGCCGTCGACGGCGCCCGCCGGTGGCGGCGCATGTGGCACATCACCCTGCCCGGACTGCGGCCGGTCATCGTGCTGCTGCTCATCCTGCGGCTGGGCGACGCGCTCAACGTCGGGTTCGAACAGTTCATGCTGCAACGCAGCGCCGTCGGCAGCGAGGCGTCCGAGGTGTTCGACACGTTCGTCTACTGGTCGGGCCTGCGCACCGGCGACCTCGGGTACGGCGCCGCGGCCGGGCTGTTCAAGGGCCTGGTGGGCCTACTGCTCATCCTGGCGGCCAACCGGGTGGCGCACGCGCTCGGCGAGCGAGGGGTGTATTCACGATCATGACAGTGCTGACGTCCAGACGCCGCAGGAGCACGCCCGCCAGGCTGGCGCCCTGGGAGGAACGGCCCTCGCCGGTCGCCCGGCTCGGCAAGGGCACGCTCGTGACGCTGATCGTCCTCGCCGTGCTCGGCCCGCTGTACACGATCGTGCTGACCAGCCTGAGCTCGTCGGCGACCGTCAACCGGGTGGGCGGGCTCGTGCTGGTGCCCGACGGCATCACGTTCGAGGCGTACCGGCAGATCTTCTCCGACACCGTGGTCAGCAAGGCCGTGCTCGTCAGCAGCGGCGTCACCGTCGTGGGCACGCTGATCAGCACCGGGGTGAGCGTGCTGGGGGCCTACTCGCTGTCGCGGCCCGGCTCGTTCCTGCACCGGCCGCTGCTGTTCAGCGTGCTGCTGATGTTCGTGTTCTTCCCCGGCATCATCCCCGTCTACCTGATGGTGAGCGGGCTCGGGCTGAAGGACAGCTACTGGTCGCTCATCCTGCCGACGGCCGTCTCGGCGTTCAACGTGGTCGTGCTCCGCTCGTTCTTCATGAACATCCCCGGCGAGATCCTCGACAGCGCGCGCATCGACGGGGCGGGGGAGTTCCGCATCCTGTGGCGGATCGTCCTGCCCATGTCCAAGGCGGTCACCGCCGTCATCGCGATGTTCTACGCGGTCGGCTACTGGAACGCCTGGTTTAACGCGATGCTGTACATCGACGACACCCGCAAGTGGCCGCTCGCGCTGATCTTGCGGCAGTACGTCGTCGACTCCAACCCGCTGCCCAGCGCCACCGCCGGGGTGACGGGCGACGCCCCGCCGACGCTGGCGATCAAGATGGCCATCGTGGTGATCGCCGTGGTCCCCGCCCTGATCATCTACCCGCTGGTGCAGCGCCACTTCACCAAGGGCGTCATCGTGGGGGCCATCAAGGGCTGAACCAGGGGTAGCACCGGTTTCATGCACACCATCGTGAAGAGCCTGATCGCGGGCGCCGCCGGGACCAGCGCGCTCAACCTCGCCACCTACCTGGACATGGCGATCAGGGCGCGGGCCGCCAGCACCACGCCGCAGCAGACCGTCGAACGGCTGGCCGGCCTCGCCGACGTCGACCTCGGGCACGACGAGCGCGCCGGCCACCGCAAGGAGGCGCTCGGAGCGCTCACCGGCTACGCGACCGGCGCGGGGGCCGCCCTCTGCTACGGGCTGCTCTGGTCGCGGCGCCGGCCCTCCTGGCCCGCCGGAGTGGGCGCGCTCACGGCGCTCGCCATGGCCGGCTCCAACGTGCCGATGACGGTGCTGGGCGTCACCGACCCGCGCGAATGGCCGGCGTCGTCCTGGATCTCGGACGTCGTCCCGCACCTCGCGTACGGGCTCACCGCCTATGTGGCGTACGAGCTGCTGCGGTCATCTCCACGGTGATGGCCCAGCGCTCGTGGTCCCTCCAGGCCCCGTCGATGAACGGGAACTTCGGCGAGAACCCCTCGCGCTCGAACCCGCATGCAGAGCAGCCGCACATGATCGCTCATGGCCGGAGCCTAACCAACGACAAACCGGCCCGACGCTACGCGCGCGAACCTGGGACGGTGCGGGGGCGGCATTGCCCGGGGGCC